>JAKQSG010000031.1 GCA_029563245.1 Candidatus Omnitrophota bacterium | reverse complement strand
GGATTGAGGTCCTTCATCTCTCCAGCGAGAAACCCTCTTTTGTCATGTTGTTCAGCCATGGAAACGGATGCAATTCCTTTTGCCGGATTCCTGTTGGCAGAATGTTTCAGGAAGCAGGAGGAGCGTGTTTCCTCTTCAGCTATCGAGGCTATGGAGAATCAGAAGGGAGTCCGACTGAAAAAAGTGTCTGCTCCGATGCCAGAGCAGTCTTTGATCATGCCCGGAAACAATATCCAGACCTGACCCTTTTTTAACCAGCGCTCGAAGAAACGCAAGGTTGGAGTTTGCCTTTACAGAATAACAAATCAAAGGATTGATCTTTTTAAAAGCCTGCCTCAGCTTTAAAAAATGGCTGATTAAGGTATGATAGCTGTAGATATAAAGAGGCGTACCGAAATCCTTTACTAAATCCTCAAGACTTATATTCTCGCAATAAAGTTTATTCTGCTTATATTTAAATTCATGCATGTTCTTAAGAGGCGCTTCCCAATTTATTACTCCATCTTTTAATTTGTTTAACGACTAATCCGTCGCTAGTGCCTCCATATGACTTTTTTAGGTTAACTGACGCGTACGCATTGAGTATCTTTCTAATATCTAAACCCAACTTAGGCGAATATGCCTTTAACTCTGATGCGCTTAAGCTTGAAATATTATCCCCTTTGTCAAGACAATCCCTTACCAGCCTACCGACAATATCATGAGCCTGCCTGTAGGATATGCCCTTTTTTATAAGGTATTCAACAATATCCACCGAAAATAATGATTCATCGTTTAGCTTGGCAGCAATTGCCTCTTTCTCTATAATAATATTCTCAAAAAGAGGGATAAAAACCTCAAGCATATTCTCAACCGTATCAATAGCATCAAAAAGCGCCGGCTTATCCAGCTGCAGGTCCCTATTATAAGAAGAAGGCAGCCCCTTCATTAATATCAAGACACTGGATAAATCACCTTGTATTTTACCCACCGAACCCCTGATTAATTCCAGGATATCAGGGTTTTTCTTATGCGGCATAATACTTGATCCGGTGCAAAAGGAAAAGTCAATATCAATAAAAGAGAACTCTTTAGTTGACCAAAGGATTAAATCCTCCGCCATTCTCGACAGATGCACCGAAAGTATGGAGAGTCCGGCTAACACCTCGATAATAAAATCCCTGTCGCTTACACTATCGATACTATTTGCGGTTACGTTCTTAAACCCTAATTCTTTTGCTACAAAATTTCTATCGATAGGAAGCCCTGTCCCTGAAAAAGCGCAGGCGCCTAAAGGCATACTATCAGCCCTTTCTTTGGCGTCAGATAGCCTTCCCTTGTCCCTTTCTAAACCTTCTATATAGCTTAAAAGATGGTGCGCCAATAAAACACACTGGGCTACCTGCAAATGCGTGTAACCGGGAATAATAACATTTATATTCGCCTTGCCCAATTTAAGTATCGCCTTTTGCAGTTCGGTAATCAGCTGCGCTAAAGCATCAATCTCATCCTTAATATACATCTTGATATCCAGGGCTATCTGGTCATTCCTGGATCTTGCTGTATGCAATTTGAATGCGGCCTTACCGATCTTTTTAGTAAGAACCTCCTGTATATTGGAATGGATATCTTCGGCATTCGGATCAAACTTAAAATTACCTTTTTTTAAATCCATAAGTATTGAATTTAGCCCTCTGACAATTAAGGCAGCATCGGATCTTGGGATAATATTCTGCCTAGCTAACATCTTGGCATGCGCAATACTTCCCAAACAATCATATTTAGCCAGCCTCTTATCAAATAAGATGCTCGAAGTAAATTTATCGGTTAATGCATTTGTTTTCTTGGCAAATCTTGATCCCCAAAGTTTCTTTGACATCAACTCTCCTTTTGGCTTTTGCCGCTAAGATGCTTATCTCGCTAAGTAGGGACAGCCCCCTAGGTTTGTATCTTTGCTAGCTATCTTCGGGGACAGTCCCTACTTCTTGTAGGGCATACCCCAAATCTTAATGAATCCTTCTGCCAATCTCTGGTCAAACTTATCTTCTTTTCCGTAAGTGCTTAATTCTTTTTTATAAAGCGAATGCTTGGACTTCCTGGATACCGCCACGCAGCTGCCCTTAAACAACTTTAATTTTATTGTACCGGTTACATATTTCTGGGTAGTGTTGACGAAACTATCCAACGCTTCCTTTAACGGCGAAAACCAGAGCCCATTATACACCAATTCCGAATATTTCAGCGCAACAATATCTTTAAAATGAGCAAGCTCCCTGTCTAAAACCAACGCTTCCAATTCTTTATGCGCTATATGCAGGATGGTCGCAGCAGGAGCCTCATAAATTTCCCTAGATTTAATTCCTACCAGCCTATTCTCCACTATATCTGATCTTCCCACGCCATATAGCCCACCTATCTCATTAAGATAATTTATCAGCGTTTTCAGGTTATAGGCCTTACCGTCCACCTTCTTAGGGATACCCTTCTCAAAATATACTTCAATATATTTTGCATAGCTTGTTTGAGTAATAGGATTCTTTGTAATCATATAGGCATCTTCCGGAGGCTCCTGTTCCAGATTCTCTAAGATACCCGCCTCGATGCTAATTCCCCAAATATTCCTATCTATGCTGTATGGCTTCTTTTTAGTAACATCAATAGGAATATTGTGCATCTTGGCATATTCAATCTCTTCTTCCCGGGATCTAAATTCCCAGACCCTTACCGGAGCAATTATCTCAAGCTTAGGGTCAAGTATCCCTGCCCCTACCTCCAGCCTCACCTGGTCATTACCTTTACCCGTACACCCATGCGCTATTGCATCGGCTTTTTCTTTATGCGCTATCTCGACAAGATATTTGGCAATCAAGGGCCTTCCCAAAGCTGTAGCTAATAAATATTTGCCTTCATAAATAGCGCCGGCCTTTAAGGAAGGCATACAGAAATCTTCCACAAATTCATTCTGCAAATCTTTAACGTATACCTTTAGCGCGCCTGCGGCTAAAGCCCTTGCCTCAATAGCCTCCAGGTCTTCGCCTTTTCCCAAACCCTGCCCGAGGTCAGCCATAAAACATATCACCTCATACCCTTGCTCCCTAAGCCACCTTACAATGCAAGATGTATCCAAGCCTCCGGAATATGCTAAAATTACTTTTTTCATCTCTCTCCTAATAATTTTATTAATATTGCTTTCTGTACATGCATTCTATTCTCCGCCTGGTCAAAAACAACGGAATACTTGCTATCTAAGGCATCATCAGTTATCTCTTCTCCTCTGTGTGCCGGAAGGCAATGCATAATCAGGGCATTCTTTTTGGCTGCATTTACTAAATCCTTGTTAACCTGAAAAGATGCGAAAACTTCTTTCCTCTTTCCTGATTCTTCTTCCTGGCCCATACTGGCCCAAACATCGGTATATATGACATCCGCTCCCTTTGCTGCATCAGAAGCATTATTAAATAATTTTATTGAAGCATTGTTCAGCTCTGCCGCTGACTTAGAATCGTTTAGCACTACAAGATCCGGTTCATAGCCCTTAGGAGAACCTACGTTCATATTAACCCCTAACTTTGCGCACGCAAAAAGCAGCGAATGGCAGACATTATTCCCGTCACCAATATAAGCCAGGGTGATATTTTTCAATCCTTTTGCCTTCTCCCTGATTGTATAAAGGTCCGCCAAACCCTGGCAAGGATGAGAAAAATCCGATAACCCGTTGATGACCGGGATGCTGGCAGATTTAGCCATTTCAAGGCAGTTTTTATGCTCAAACGTCCTTAATACTATCCCGTCGACATATCTGGACAAGGTCTTAGATACATCGGGAATAGACTCTCTTACCCCCAGGCTGATTTCATTAGGCGAAAGATGCAAAGAATTTCCGCCTAATTGAAACATCCCAACCTCAAAAGAAACCCTAGTCCTGTTAGAGGGCTTCTGGAATATAAGGGCTAAAGTTTTGCCCTTTAAGGCTTTGCTAAATTTACCCCTTTTCTTCTTTAACCTGTCTGTGAGAGAAAAAATCTCCGCTATATCTTTAGCGCTTAAATCTTTAATTGAAATCAAATCCTTATTCATTCTTTACCCTTCTTTCTGGAGAGTGCCCCCTTTGGGAAGCCTCCCCCAGAATGCTTTCCAGGATGGTAACGGCCTTATCAATCTCCTTTTTCGTCACATTCAAAGCCGGCATGAGCCTTAAGACTCTCTCGTGGGTACAGTTAATCAAAAGCCCCTTAACAAGGCATTTCTCAACTATTGGACTGCCTTCGGTATTTAATTCTACTCCGGCCATTAGCCCCATCCCTCTGACTTCTTTAATAACATCATACCTGTCCTCAAGTGCCTTAAGCAGAAGAAATAAATACTCTCCCATTTTCTGGGCGTTAGCGAGCAACTTTTCTTTTTTTACTGCTCTTAATACTGCCAGCGCTGCCTTTGAAACAACCGGGCCTCCCCCAAAAGTAGAGGCATGCATGCCGGCAGTTAAAGTATCAGCTATATCTTTTTTAACCAACATACAGCCTATCGGTAGTCCCGCGCCTAAAGCCTTAGCCAGGGTCATAATATCAGGAGTAATACCGTAATTTTGATAACAGAATAACTTACCCGTCCTTCCTATCCCGGTTTGGACCTCATCCACGATCAAAAGCAGGTTTTTCTCATCGCATATTTTTCTTAAGGCAAGGACAAAATCTTTATCTGCCACATTTATCCCTCCCTCACCCTGGATAAGCTCCAACATTATAGCTACGCTCTTATCGGTTATTGCATCATTTACCGCTCTAATGTCATTGAACTTAACCGTCTTGAACCCTTCTAACAAAGGGCCGAAACCATCCTGGTATTTCTTCTGGCCCGTAGCGCTTAAGGCACCCAAGGTCCTGCCGTGAAAAGAATTCTCAAAAGTAATAATCTCATACCTTCCCTTGCCGAATTTGCGGGCAAATTTAATTGCCGCTTCATTAGCCTCGGCCCCGGAATTGCAGAAAAAAGCCTTTGAAGGAAACGACCAATAAACTAACTCCTTGGCTAACTTAGCCTGGGGTATATGATAATAATTATTAGGGATAAAAATTAACTTTGATATTTGATCCCTCGCAGCCGACATTACCTTAGGGTGGCAATGGCCAAGGTTGCCTACTCCCCAACCCGGGAAAAAATCAAGATAGGCATTATTATGTATATCCCACAGCCGGGAGCCTTTGCCCTTCACAAAAACCAAAGGTATTTTGGTGTATGTAGGCATTATATTCTCTTTATAACTATTAAAGACCTCTTCTTTTTTCATTTATTTTACTATCTCCGTACCGATTCCTTTATCAGTAAAGATCTCCAGGAGCAACCCATGGGGAGTACGCGCATCGACAATATGGGTTTTCTTTACTCCCTTCTCTAATGCCAAGATACATGCCTTTACCTTTGGAACCATTCCCTGCTGTATAACATTTTCTTCTATAAGCCCGTGGGCTTCATTGATATTCAAGGTTGAGAGGAACGAATGCGCATCTTCGGGATTACGCAAAATACCCTTAACGTTGGTTAAGAGGACAAACTTTTCCGCCTCTAAGGCCCAGGCAATACTTGCTGCCGCCTCATCAGCATTTACGTTATAAACCTTTTTGTCTTTCCCTGCCCCCATAGGTAATATAACTGCTATCCTGTCTTTCTTCAGCTCATCCTTTATCAACTCCGAATTTATTCCGGTGATGCACCCTACCAACCCTAAATCTATCTTAGCCTTCTTTTTCTCTGCCTGAATTAGCTTCTCATCCTTCCCGTTTAAACCTACTGCCTTTGCGCCCAATTCATTTATCTCTTTGACTATAATATTATTTAGGTTCTTCAGCTCTTCCTCTACTATATTCAAAGTCTCCTGGTCAGTTACGCGCATACCGTCAACAAACTCAGTCTTTTTACCGCTAGAGCGCATCCGACCGCTTATGTTTGGGCCTCCTCCGTGGACTAATACCGGGCGTAACCCCATAAAACTCAAAAAGACTATATCCTCTAAAACCCCGGCGCGTATCTTTTCTTCACCCAGGATGCTGCCGCCGTATTTAATAACTATCGTCTTCTTATGAAACTTTTTGATATAAGGCAGCGCCTCAATCAAGACATCGGCTTTTCTTATTGCTTCTTCCATTTTAATTATACTCCGCGTTAATCTTAATATATTCAGGGGTAAGGTCCGATGTATAAACAACCGCATTAGCCTTACCTGCACCTAATGCAACATTAACCGTAATATCCTTTTTCCTCAACGGACTCACCTTTATCTCTAAATGCTTTTCTGAAGCCTTAACCCCGCTTGCTCCGACAGCCGCAGCAATTCTGCCAAAATTGGGGTTTTCTCCGTAAACAGCAGTCTTAAAAAGGCTGGAATTAGCTATTGAAAGGGCTGCCCTTCTGGCCTGGTTAAAATCTTTTGCGCCTTCCACCTTAATCTCTATAAACTTAGTTGCGCCTTCCGCATCCTTTACTATCATCTTAGCCAATTCAAGAGAGAGAAGATTTAAAGCCTTAGAGAACAATTTAAGGCCTTCTTTACCGGATGGCCTTTTACCGGAGGCTGCTCCATTAGCCAAAAGTATTACGCTGTCATTGGTACTCATGCATCCATCAACGGTTATGCAATTAAAAGAACCATCCACTGCTTCTTTTAAGGCATTCCTTAACAAAGGCCTGCTTAAATCAAAATCAGTAAGAATAAAGACAAGCAGTGTAGCCATATCCGGGGAAATCATTCCCGCACCCTTGGCTATACCGCAAATAGTTACCGGCTTTCCTGCGATATTAACCCTGGCTGTCACCCCCTTTAAAAAGGTATCGGTGGTCATTATCGCTTCAGAGGCTTCTTTAATCCCCTTGCAAGATAATTTCCTAACCAGTTCCGGAAGCGCATATTTAATCTTTGCTAAAGGCAATCTCTTACCGATAATACCGGTTGAAGCAACCAAAAGATTCTCCTTCTTCACGCCTAATCGTTTAGCAAGAATACTAACAGTAGTTAAGGAATCTTCTAACCCTTTTTTACCGTTAAAACAATTAGCATTGCCGCTATTGACAATGATTGCCCTAAAAAGTCCTCCCTTACCTAAAAAATTCCTGCACAGGATAACCGGAGCAGCCGGTATCTTATTAACAGTAAATAAGCCCGCAGCCTTTGCCGGAAGAGAAGAATAAAGCAAGGCCAGGTCTAATTTACCGGATTTTTTTATTCCGCAGGATACTCCGGAGGCTTTAAAGCCGCAGGGTAAGATTGCCTTTTTGTATATTTTCATATAAGCCCCGAGGTTTCGGGGAAACCATACATAATATTCATATTCTCCACTGCCTGTCCTGATGCCCCCTTAATCAGGTTATCTATAGCGCTGACTATAATAATACTGTCACCCAGATCTTTAATCCCGATATCGCAGAAGTTTGTATTTACAACATCCTTAATAGATGGGAAAACCCCTACTTTTCTAATCCGTACAAAAGGTTTTCTTCGGTAAAACTTCTTATAAACCCCAATTATATCTTTATCCGCATACTTCTTGCGTTTCTTGAGATAAATAGTCTCCAATATCCCCCTATATATAGGAAGAAGATGCGGAACAAAGGTAACATTAACCTCATCCCCTGCCAAAAAAGAAAGCTCCTGATTAATCTCAGGCGTATGCTGGTGTACCCCGACTTTATAGGCCTTAAAGTCATCCTTTTCTTTGTTTAATAAAAATTCCTCTGCCTTTTTCCTGCCTGCTCCGCTTACGCCGGATTTAGCATCAATAACTATCGTAGACAGGTCTGCTATCCCTAAAGAGACTAAGGGCGCCAGGGATAAAATCGCTGCCGTAGGATAGCATCCGGGATTAGCGACGAGCTGGGCTTTCTTAATTTCCTCGGAAAACAATTCAGTCAAACCATATACGGCCTTTTTGACTCCCTGGGGATCCTTATGCCTTAGCGCATAAAACTTAGAGTAAACCTTCAAATCTTTAATCCGGTAATCAGCGCTTAAATCAATTACCCTAACCCCCGCCTTAATCAGCCCTGCGCCCATATCCATAGATGCGGTATGCGGAAGCGCGAGAAAAACCAAATCACACTTACTGGATATAATATCAACAAGCGGTTTATCGCAAATTAAATTTAGCTTTGAAGCAAATTGAGGGAATACCTTTTTTAAAGGCTTGTTATAAGCGCTTCTTGAAAAAAGTCCGGTTATCCTGACATTAGGATGTTTAATAAGAATACGGATTAACTCACTACCCGTATATCCGGTTACCCCGACTATCCCCACCCTGATCATAATAAACTTTCTTTCATAATGAGTTTAATATTAAAGCAAAACTATCTTATAGTCAAGCACTTTCTCGTCGATAACAAAAATCCCGCTTAGGCCTTCAAGCGGGATACGAAACAAACTGATATTTGTGTTATCTGCTACATAAAACTTTACCTCTTAGTCCACTGGAAGCGCCTACGTGCACCCTTTTGGCCGTATTTCTTACGTTCCTTGGCGCGTGGGTCACGGGTTAAATAACCCTGTTTACGCAATAAATCCTTGAAAGCAGGATCTATGGTTACCAGGGCGCGTGAGATACCAAGCCTTAAGGCCCCAGCCTGCCCGGTTAAGCCTCCTCCACTTATATTAGCAACAACATCATATTTATTCATATTATTAGTCGCATCTAAAGGCTGCTTTACAATAATCCTGTCAGTCTCACGTAAAAAATACTTCTCATAAGGGCGCTTATTTACCTTGAACTCGCCTTTTCCCGGTATAAGCTGCACCCTGGCCACTGACTCCTTGCGCCTGCCTACTGCTGTATATTTTACTTTCTCGCTCATTATCTTAATTAAACCTCCAGAATTTGAGGATTTTGTGCTTTATGATTATGTTTATCATCCGCATAAATCTTTAATTTCTTAAGCATATCAGTGCCTAAACGCCCCTTGGGAAGCATCCTCCTTACGGCAAGCTCCACCACAGTCTCGGGCTTATGCTCGAACATCCTCTCGAAAGGAACCTCTCTTAATCCACCCGGATAACCGGAGTAACGACGATAAACCTTCTGCTTTGCTTTCCTGCCGGTTAATCTTACCTTAGCGGCGTTTATTACAATAACCGCATCTCCGGTATCGATATGAGGCGTAAATATAGGCTTATGCTTGCCCCTTAATACCGCCGCCACCTTGGTAGCAAACCTGCCCAGGACCTTGTCCTTAGCATCTACCAGGTACCATTTCTTTTTAACATCTTCTTTTTTAGCTACATATGTCTTATTCATAGAAACAAAATTATAACACAATTATTGGTTAAGTCAAATATTTTTTACAAATTTATATATCAATATCAGGGCTATCGCCCAGATAAAAATCAGCCAAAATGGTACGCTGGCCCTTCTTACTTTATTAACAATAGGACTATTGTTATTTTTATAAATCTTAAAGAATTTATTTGTACCTACTAAAGATAATCTGTAAAAACTGGCGATACTATTTACCTGCTCCTCTTCATCTATTGCCGTAAAAATTATCATTTTTGAGGAAAGCAGCGGATCAAAGAAGTACGACTCTTTTATCTCGGGCAAGAGTGCATTTGCGCTCGCCCTGCCCGCGAGGCTAGAGACGGCTAAACCTGCAATATCAAGAGTAGAGAAGATGATATCCCCTTCTTTTGAGTTTTCCCTTATAACAGATGCTGCTTCCATATATTCATTCGGAAACCATAATGTCTGGCCCTTAGCAAAAAGCATACCCATAAAGGCTGAATCCGAGAAAGTTATTTCGTAAAAATTACTTTCCTCCTGAGGCTTAAAATTAAGCATGAGGGTGGGAGAAAGGAGAACTATTACCCCGCACAGTACTATAGCCAGGTTCTTCCACCTTATTTTATCGTAAAGAGAATCCAGGGCTATAGCCACTAAGAAAATCAGGGGATAGTACCCTTCTTCGCTGAAAAAACGGTAAGGGTAAAATAAAAATACAAAATTAGATAGGAACAAACATAAAATAAGTGAATATTTCTTTCGCTGCCTGAAAACAATAACCAGGCCCATCAAAGCCAGAAAATACTCCAGCAGCTTAATTTTAATCAGATACCTCTCGCTAAGATTAAACCCTAAAACAGAAACTGAGCTAAGCGATGATAGCTGCTTAATCGCCAAGGGGATTACCAAGATCGCCGTTATCGTAATAACCTTAAGGATATTTTTACGCTTATTGGCGTCTGATGATAGCCCTAAAACAAAAAATACTATTGCAAAATAAATCGATACCCCTATATGGGTATAAAAACAAAGGGTTAATAAAATAGCACAGCGCATAAGCCTATCTTTAAACAACTGCCCTATGGATAAAACTCCCAATATCAATGCGACAGTCGAAGGAAGATGATTCAATAAGGAAAGATAGAAATGGAAAGAACTAAAAAAAGCAACGGCAACAAAGAAACCCAACCGGGCAGAATAATTTTTCCGGGTGAATTTCCAGGTTACCAAAAGCAACAGCCAAGGGAAAAGAATCTCGCTTACCTTAGCCAGGATAACCTGGCTAAAGCCTAATTTCATAAATAATGCCAGGATAAGATGGAATAGCGGCGGATAGATGTGCACTCTTCCCGCAGGCGCATACTGCCAGAAATCCCATCCGCTATAGCCTCCCGATTGGAGAAATCCCCAGGCAGTTAGCAGATGGTAGTAGATATCCATATATTGCGG
>JAKQSG010000036.1 GCA_029563245.1 Candidatus Omnitrophota bacterium | reverse complement strand
TTATATAATGACTTAGGGGCAAGGAGCGTTTTTTATTCGAAGCCAGGGAAATACTTCCTAAACCTAGCACGATAAAAAACAAGGCCAGGATAAACCCAATAAACCTCTTAGCCACTATTTTTTAACCCCAGGCTCTCTTCTTCAGGTGGCGAAGCTTACGGCGCATTTTCTTTCTTTTATGCGTCTTAATTTTCTGTTTCTTTCTTTTTTTACCGCAAGGCATATTTTACCTCCGTTAACCAACAGCTAATAAATTTCTTAATAAATAACCTTGTTTAAAGGATACTCTATAATCCCTTCGGCGCCCGCTTTCTTTAGCCCGGGAATTATCGAACGAACAACCCTCTCATCAATAATAGTCTCTATAGCAAACCAGCCATCCTGAGAGAGCCCGGAGATAGTGGGCTTCTTTAACGCCGGAAGGCTGGAAATCACCTTTTTTAAGTTTTCCTTGCGGACATTCATCTTAAGGCCTACCTTCTCTTCCGCGGCGATCGCCCCTTTCAAAAGAAGGGCTACCTCATCCATCTTTGACTTTTTCCAGCTGTTTTTATAGGAAACTTTATTGGCGATAAACTGAGTAGTTGACTCGCAGAGCGTTGCAATCTCAACCAATTTATTTGCCCTTAGCGAACTGCCGGTTTCGGTAAGCTCAACAATAGCGTCTACCAATCCGGAGGTAACCTTGACTTCCGTAGCCCCCCAGCTAAACTCCACATCAACATTTACTTTATTCTTTCTAAAGTATTCTTTTGTTACGTTGACCAATTCGGTGGCAATACGCTTACCCTTAAGCTGCCTGACAGATTTAATACCGCTATCAAAAGGAACCGCCAATACCCAACGCACTTTATTCAAGCTCTGTTTTGCATAACTTAAATCCGTAATCCTTACGATATCCGCCTTGTTCTCCAATATCCAGTCTTCACCCGTAATCCCGCAATCAAGCGCACCGTCCTGCACATAACGAGCCATCTCTTGGGCACGCAATATAATAGGCTTGATCTCAATATCATTTATAGAAGGAAAATAAGAACGCTGCGAAGGCAAAGAAACGTTAAATCCCGCCTTCTTGAACATCCTAAAAGTTGCTTCCTGCAAACTTCCCTTAGGCAAACCCAGCTTTAATACTTTATTCTTTTCCATTTATTATCCTTTGTAATCCCAGCTTAGCTTTTTGGCGGGAATAAACCTTTTTGATCTTCTTAACCCTCGTTGCCGGATTAATAATCCAGCCCTTTCTTAACTTTATCGGTTTTTCTAACACGGATAAATATTATAGCTAGAGAGCTTTATTTTGTAAAGAGAAAGTTTATCCGGTTTATTTTATAGTTGAAATAAAAAAATATTAGCCTATAATGATGCCTAAATAATATAATTACTGGCAAAAATTAGGAGGCTTAATTATGCTTAAGATATTACGCAATAAAAAGACTGCCAAGAAGATATGGATTGGGCTAGGCCTGATTATAATGCCTGCTTTTATCTTCTGGGGGCTAGGCGGGGCAATCGGCGGAAAGAGTGAAAAAAAATACGCCGGGGAGATATCGGGCAAGAAAATAAGCAACCAGGAGCTTATTGAATCGTTTTCTGCTGTTAAAAACTTACTGCTTATGCAGTATGGCGAGAATTTCAGGCAAGTAATCAATGACACAGACCTGGAATCCCAGGCCTGGCAGAGATTAGCCTTAGCCCAAGAAGCCAAAAAGATGAAAATTGAGGTCTTGGACAGAGAGGTAATAGAAAAAATTGAAGGATTCCCCTTCTTCCTGCGCAATGGTAAGTTTGATAACCGGCTTTACAATGATCTCTTAAGGTACACTTTTCGAACCCAGCCGCGCGCTTTTGAAGAACAGATCCGCCAGAATATTGCAATATCAAAACTGTACGGGAAGATAACTGAAGGCCTCACGATAGATGAGAGTAGGATCAGAGAAGATTATGAAAAGGCAAATCAAGAATTCAGCGTTTATTATGTTGCAACCCTTGCGGATGATTTCGCAAAAAAAATCAAGCCCAAGGAAAAGGAGCTTAAAGATTATTTTACCAAGAACCAAGGAGCATTCAAGGATGAAAAATCCCTAATCCCTGAATTTAAATCCATAAAACAAAAAGTGCGGGAAGCTTTTATCAGAACCGAATCATTAAAAAGAGCGGAAAATAAAATAGGACAATTCGCGCAAGAACTGAAATCACGGGAATTTGAACAAGCCGCAAGAAGATGCGGGTTAAAAGTAAGGGAGACCGGCTTCTTCAAGTTTGCAGAGACAATCAATGGAATCGGAGTTTCGGATATATTCTGGAATACTGCAAGAAATCTAAAGGCAGGAGAGCCTAGTACAATTATACGGTTGCCATCAGGCTTTTATATAATAAAGGTAAAGGATATTAGCGGGGTAGATGAAAAAGAATACAACGAAAGGAAAATTATTATTAAAGAATCGTTGCTTAACCAGAAAAAACAAGAAAAATTCAACAAATTCCTTGCCGATACAGAAAGCAAAATAAATAGGTAATAAAAGAATTTAAAAATAGGCTATACCATAAAAATGGTTTAGCCTATTTTTATTGAATTAACCGGGCAGGAATCGGCAACTTCCTGAAGATTGCAACTTGTACAGACTTGAGTTTTTACATGGGCAATTCCGTCTCCCTGGATCTCAAATACTTCAGGGCATGTCTGTTCGCATAAACCGCAGCCCACACAAGTTGAAGCATCAACACTTACCTTGCTCATCTTTTCTCCTATCTTTCTAAAAGATTCTCAAACATCTCTTCATGATCAATCTCTTCCGACAAAATATGCGTAATTACCTGATAGATAACATGCTCTTTACCAAATGTCTTTTTAGCTAACTTATTATAAACCTCTATCGCCTCTGCCTCGGCCTCAGAAACAATGCGGATAATACGATTAATATCCGCGGTGTTCTTCGGAGGGAGAAGATAAGGAGCATTAGCATTTTTCTCCAAATCCATAGGGTTAGCTACAGGGACATCTCCCAACTTGCTAATTAAATCCGCCAACTCGCCTGCATGCTCCAGCTCATCCTTTGCTAACTTTTCCAAGGCGGCCTTCACTCCATGGTAATTCCTTCCGGAAACTGTCTGAGCCATATACCAATAAAGATAATACGCCAGCCATTCATCAGCATAAGCCTTATTCAAATCCTTAGCCAGATCTTTTAAACTAATCTCTGTTATTGCCCTTGCCTTCTTGCCCATATTGCACCTCCTCAATTTTCATTACCCTTACTTCTACAAAGCCCTAAGCAGCATGCAATTAACAGAACCCGACTCAAGCCGAAGGGCTAATCTGCTGCTGTTCTACCTTCAACCCGTACTTCTTGATATTATTATCTGCTATATCCTGAATTTTCTTAATCTCTTCGGGCTTTTTAAGCAGATGTTTAAACCTACCCTGGACCTTTAGATACTCCTCAACAGGCTTAGGAGTAATCTGGCGACGAGCAGAGATTATGCAATTTTCATATTCAATCAATGGGTAAAGCCCGGTCTCAACCGCAAGCTTTGCTACATTAATAGTAAGATTCGTCTCATGCCTCCAGCCTAAAGGACAGGGGACATGCACCTGAATATATTTAGGCCCCTTTATAGAAATCGCCTTCTTAACCTTCCTCTGTAAATCCTGAGGGAACCCTGCCGAAGCCGTAGCCACATAAGGTATCCCATGGGCATTGGCAATCTCAGGCACAGGTTTCTTAGGCCTTAAATTTCCGGAAGAGATACTCCCGACAGGACTAGTAGTAGTATTAGTATCAAATGGCGTCAGGCCGCTACGCTGGACTCCGGTATTCATATAGGCCTCATTATCATAACAAACATACAAAATATTATGTCCACGTTCCAGCATCCCGGATAAAGCCTGAAGGCCTATATCCGCAGTTCCGCCATCACCTGCCTGTGCAATAATATTAATCTCATCAGCTTTACCTAGATATTTTATCGCGGATTCAACTCCTGATGCAACCGCGGCAGCATTCTCGAAAAGGGAATGAATAAAAGGCACCCCCCAGCTTGTTTCGGGATATTTTGTGGAAAAAACCTCAAGGCAGCCGGTATTATTGACTATTATAGTATTCGGACCTGCGGCATCAATAACCAGGCGCGCCGCCATAGATTGCCCGCAACCCGCGCAAGCGGTATGCCCGGAATTAAATAAGGTTTTACTCATAACTCTCCTTCAAAAGCTCAGGCTTTAAATCAATGAACTCCCCCTGCTTCTCTTTGCCGGTTAGGAGCCGAAAGATCTCTTTAATTGATTCCCTTGTAATATCACGACCGCCTAAGCCCACTATAAAACTACTTATAACTTTTGGCTTCTTAACCTTCCCGAAGAAAACTGCTTTTATTTCAGAGGCAAGCGGGGCAAAAGAACCCAAAGAAAGTGCCCGGTCAATCACGGCAACCTTAGTCGCATTCTTCAAAGCTTCATAAATATGGCTTGACGGGAAAGGCCTTAAAGATGTTACCTTAAGCAACCCTACCTTCTTCCCCTTCTTTCTCAATTCATCTATTACATCTTTAATCGTACCGCAAACCGAACCCATAGCCACAATCACACGCTCTGCATCTTTCATCTGGTACTCTTCTACCAAACCATTATAATTACGCCCAAAAACATTAGAAAACTCGCTGGTAATCTTAGGTATAAGCGCCAAGGCTTCTTTATGGGTTTCGTTAAGGGCAAAACGCGCCTCTGTATAAAACTCCGGGTCAACTAACGGCCCCAAGGTCAGAGGATTTGTTACATCTAATTTATAAGGGGCTTTGTAAGGAGGAAGAAATTTATCTACCTCTTCCTGGGAAGGCATATTTACGGTCTCTAACCCATGGGTGAGTATAAAACCGTCCATACATACCATAACCGGGAGCATAATAGATTTATCTTCACCTAATCTATAGGCGATAAGATGCAGATCTACCGCCTCCTGAATATCCTCGGCATGCAATTGAATCCAGCCTGAATCACGTAAAGAAACAACATCTTGATGGTCATTCCAAATATTAATCGGTGCAGAAATGGCGCGCGCAGCGGTGGTCATAATTACCGGAAGACGCATGCCTGCAATATTATAAAGCACCTCTGCCATCAGGAACAACCCCTGAGAGCTTGTGGCGGTGTAACTACGAACACCGCAGGCAACCGAACCTAATACAGTCGAGGCTGCGGAATGTTCGCTTTCGACATTAACAAATTGAGCATTAAGCTTCCCGTTTGCCACTATCTGGGCCAGCTCTTCAACTATATGCGTCTGAGGGGTGATAGGATAGGCGGAGATGACCCCCGGCCTACATAACCTAACTACCTCAGCTACAGCTAATGAACCCTCTAATAACTCCTTCATATGCTATCTTCCTTAACCATCTCTATATCTTTTTTGGGGCAAACTGCCGCACAACTTCCACATCCCTTGCAGAAATCAGGGTCAAAATCATAATTATTCTTGCCTTGCCCGGTTATGCAAGACTCGGGGCAGACAACTAAGCACATATTACAGGCAATACATGCTTTCTTAAGGAACTTAGGACGCAATTCAGTACGCCATGGGCCGGTCTTATTATTCCTGCTTGATCCGGGCTTACACACTAATGGACCGAACATAATCAAATCCTTCCTTTGCCGCTTTAATGTTTACTTCTTGTAATTTTAAATCAAACCTATGCTTAATAGCGGCGTTAAGATCTTCCAGGCTTAATTCTTTTGTAGCTGCACAGAAAGCCCCCAACATAGAAGTATTACCTAAGGGCCTTCCTATATGCTTTAAGGCAATTTCATTGGCCGGCACAATAAATACTTTCTGCTTAGCCTTAATCTTCGGAACCTCAATTGCGCCTTCTTTAGCGTTAATAATAGCAACGCCGTCTTCTTTCAAACCAGAGAAACAATTAAAACCTCGCATAATAGTATGGTCTACTATCAATAAATAATTGGGCTCATAAATCTGGCTTCTTAAGCGAACCGGCTTAGAATCAACACGCACAAAAGCATTCATAGGAGCGCCCATACGGGCAGCGCCAAAACTTGGGAAGGCATAAGGGTACATGCCTTTTAGAAAATAGGCATATCCTAATAATGAAGCTGTAGTTATTGCCCCCTGCCCTGCGCGGGCGTGGATACGTATTTCTTTCATTTATTTTATATTCCCTTAAAGGTGAAAATGTTTAAGTATAATATAACTTTTATTACAGTTTGTCAAATAATTTATTTTTAGAAGTTTCCTCTGATGAAATCGGATGTTTCCCTAAGAAGGCTGAATATCTTTTCAGCTTTCTGCGGAGCGAATGTGCCTAACCCGCAGGCAGGAGAGATAATAAGCCTCTCTTTAAGCAATTCCTCATCTATCCCCTTCTTCACCAGGCTATCTATTCCTTGGCGGAGCCTACGGATTAAAAGCGCCACATCTTCTTGTCCGGTAAACTCTTGGGTCGGGACAATCCCCCAGCAGATAACCCCTCCCCGGCTTAAAAATGATTTAATGCTATCTGCATAAAGCACGAACTTATCCTGATAATCAAAAGCATCAAAACTTATAATATCAATATCTTTGGAATCAGTGAATATACTCCAGTCCGTATTGCCACAACAATGCACTCCCAGCATAACAGATTCAGATTTAAGCCCGTCGGTAAATTCTGCCAGGGAGCCGACCACATCCTTCTTTTCTAAAGGGGTGTAGGCAGAACCAAAGCACCCAAGATAAGGCTCATCAATAAACATAGCCATTTTCTTACCGAACTCCTTGAACATATTAAACTGCCAAAGCGCCTTCATATTTAAAGACTTTATTACCGCCTGCATAAATATCTTATCATGCATAAGGGCGGCCCCATTCTCATCATTAATCGCTGCGGCAAAGGTAAACGGACCGGTAACCTGAAGTTTGATTAACTCAACTTTGGAAAGCGCCTCTCCTTTAAGCCTTTCATAGAACTTGTAGACCCCCGGGGCGTATTCCCTGCTTATCTTAAAATAGTCGAAATCATTGTCAATAGCCTTCTCATAGAATTTTTCAAGCTCTTCCTCCTTATTCTGAGGATAAAAATAAACACCTGAATCACCAAATCTTAAACAAGGTACATTTTCGCTAAATTGAACCACCATCCCTTCGCGCAAATTACGCTGAGGAAGCTGGGGCCAAAAAGGAATATTGGGGAGATTTTTGAATATCAGGTCAAGCGCAGAGTCTACATCCTGATACGGCAAACTCCCTATGCCGGTAGCTAAGCCCTTCAGATTATGCATGGTCAAATACCTAAGCTTTCTTGGCAGAGGATAAACTTTACCCTGCCGGGATTCATTTCTGCTTCTATGATTAAAGTTTGGCAGCACATCCTCTTATACTGGGGAGGAAAACATACATCCTCTTGGCAGATACCTTTATCAAGGCAAACCGAATGCCAGTTAAGCCGTTTACAATTTAAAGGAGCAACATATTCCCTGGCCCGGCTTAACGCTGTATTAAGGTCATCGGTAATCTTATTTATTCCGCACATTATAATTAAATTCTTGGCATTAGCTATGCCTGCGCTCCTATGACCAAAGGCACTTAGGAAAACAAGCTCTCCAGCCCAAGTTACGGCGTTAACGCTTGTTAGATAATAATCAGCCCCTATTCCAAGCTGTCTCAGCCTCATCCCTTCTTCTTTATCTACGCCCAAACCGTACTGATCAAAAACCTCGACACCTTGATTTTTAAGTATTTCAATAAGATTCAGCTCCTGAATGGTTTTTGATCCGGAAAACCCCACGCTAGCGCCAACAGGGATTAACTCTAAAACCTTCTTCTGAACGCCCTGGGCATTATTACAATAAAACGCGCTTATATTCCTCCTGGCTAAATTGTCGATTAATCCTCTCTGCCGATCATTCATAAGCCTATTCCTGTCCAGAAAGTAATTCTTCCAATCTGGCCTCCGGCAAACGGTTGCCTTTAAATATTATTTTACTCTCTTTACTTATAAGAAAATAGGTGGGTACACCTAAGACATTGTAGTCATAGGCAACCTGGGCATCCAAGTCAAGAAGACTCTTAAACTCAAAATCAAGCCCCTCTACAAAACTACTTACCTTTTTACCGGATTCTCCGGTATTTATAGCCAATACCTCAACACCCATATCACTATAAAAACCGTAATTGTCTTTTAATGATCTTAGCGCAAGTCTGCAATAAGGGCACCAGGTAGTCCAAAATATCAGAAGAACCGGCTTAACTCCTTTATAATCTCTCAAGGAAACCGGATTGTCTTCAAGATCATACAGCTTAAATTCCGGGGCTGAATCTCGTCCCCGCTCAGCCGCAGAATCATTGCCCAAGCTGCATCCTGAGGACAAAAAGAAAAACAGCAATATTAATACGTATACCCTTGCCTTTATCATTTATTCTATCCTTATTACCCCTTTATATATAAAATAGGTTCCCATAGAGACTAATATTAACCCTGCCGCCCTCTGAAAATATACCATCCACTTGCCGGGCCTTAATACATTGCTTAATAATCCCGCGAATGCCCCCGATAAAATAAGTATTAATCCCATACCGTAAGCAAAAACAGCTAAAAGGCTCGCCCCGTATAATATATTTTTCCTGGTAGCAAGATAAGAGAGTATGGAAGCCAGAACCGGGGTAAGGCAGGGAGAAATGATAAAACCCGAGGTTATGCCTAAAAAGAAAACAGATATGAATTTATTGCTCTTAATAGGCACAGGCCTGATACCTAAGCTTACATTCCCGGGGGTAAAAAATAAGCCAAGCATGGAGAAACCAAAGATAGCGATGACCAACCCTACAACGATATTGGTTATGGGATGAGTGCTTATACTGCCGAAGAGCCTACCGGTTAAAGATGCTGCTACTCCTAAGATTGAATAAGTTAAGGCTATGCCGCTTACATAGACCAGGCTTAAAATAAACCCTCTGGATTTTGGTTTACCCTCAACCCCTATATACCCTAAGATGACCGGGACCAAAGGATAAACGCAAGGGGTAAAACTAACCGTTACCCCTCCTAAGAAAGCTAAAATATAATCTAATGGATTACCTGAGAGATTCATCTATCCAATTTAAATACGGCCTAAAACCAGAAGTTATGGGTAAACTGATTATTTCGGGAACCTTATAGCTGTGCAGCGATTTTACCAGCTTTACAAGCATTGGAACTAATGCCTTCTTAGACTTTATAATCAAAAGGGCCTCGCTTGCCTTATCAACCTTACCCTCCCACCAGAATAAAGACTCCACCTTACCCACAATATTAACACAGGCAGCAAGTTTATTCTTAATTAAAGCATTTGCTATTCTACGGGCATCTTTTCTATCCGGGACAGTTACCAATACCAGGCTGTACATTTCTCTAGATACCCTCCTCGTCGATTTTGACCGACCTGATCCTTCCAAGCTGAGAACATATATCAAAGACAAGCGTAGGATCCTCAGTGCTCATATTAACAATAAAATTACTCCCCTTTTCCTGTTTACTTAAAGATTCCCGGATATTGAATTCATCCCCGAATTCAGCCAAGGCGTTCTTAACCGCCTGAACGGAAGTATTATAAACATGCAGCGTAAACTCTAATTTATACCTTTGTGAAAGGCTCATTTAAGCATCATCACCGAAATCATCCTTCCGCAGGCAGGGCCCTCCTTACGAAAAGAAAAGAATTCATCATTATGGCAGAAGGTGCAGGCTTGAGGAGGAAATACATTTTCTTTTCTAACCCCAGCCACAATAAGTTCTTTAGTATTCACC
>JAKQSG010000025.1 GCA_029563245.1 Candidatus Omnitrophota bacterium | reverse complement strand
GGAAGAAAAATACATGCTTAAGACAGAGGTATTAATAATATGGGTAAATGTCCCTAAGTCATACCTCTTAAGGGTATTGAGCTTAAGTAACTGTTGATATTGCCCACCTAAATTATTAATAATATTATTTATGGATGATTTTAAGGCTATGCCATCTACGGCCTCACGATTAAATATCTGGGTTAAAGGCGAAGCAATATCGATAAAGGAATCCTCTTCCTGGGTTGGCTTGTTAGAACTTACGCCTATCTTGCCGATACTTATATTATTAACTCCCATTGAGAGAAGATGATCTTGAGGCGATCCCTTAATATCTTCCTTGGGGATCGAAATAAGCGAAACAAACTTTTCAAGCTCAGCAAACTCAATACCTCTGTTAAAGGTAATTCTTTCAATACCCCTTTCTTTAATATAACCCACTCCTACTTCAGCCAATTTACTAAGGGAAAAGAGGACCTCTTTCTCAAAAGCAATTTCATCGCCGATAATGCCTATTGTAAACTCAGCCCTGTCGCTTAATACATCCTGAATACTATTAAAGGTTTTTTCAAGCGCCTTCTTAAGTATAGGATGCCCCATCCCATATAGCTTGGCTGTCTGTACCGCAGCCAGGAAATCCTTAAAAGATAACTCTATTTTTTCCTGCACGTTAGGCTCTCCAATATATCCCTGGCTCTCTTTCTTAAAGAAGCGTGCCAGAATAAATTCATTTTAGTAAAAGGCAACAAGTAATCCGCGCCCTCCTTAAGACCTAATTCTCCTATGATCGACATATTCTCCAATATAACCCTATTCCTACTGCCCCATGGGCTTTTAATTTCAAGGAGGAGCCTCACCCCCTCCTTCTGTGCATCCTTATCTCTTGATAAAACCTTAAGGGCCTCTTTTTTCAGAATCCTCCCCTCTTTCCTAAGTACGCTCAGGAGAAAATCACGGTCAAAACGAGGTATGCTAAGCATCAACCTTAATATTTCTGCTTTTGTCATCTCATTAGAAAAAGAATAGATCTGCTTGAGTATCGGCAAAGAAAGATCTAAATTTACCTTCGAAATAGTTCTTACTATCGAAATCAGAAAATCCAAATCACTAGACTTTGATTTTACCTGAGAATAGAAAACATCCAACTGAGAAGGGAAAAACTTTAAAAACATGGTTAACCCGCAAATGCTTACCTTACCCTCCCCAAAAATCTTATCAAGGTAAAATTGGCTCCCCTTATAACTCTTGGCCAGTCCCTCGGCCAATGAATCGAGGCTGGCATTTGAATTCCCATTCCAGACAGCCTCTTCTATTAATCCAGCTACCCTATCCTCCAGGGCAGTTAACTGGGTTATGGGGCCTACTTCACCCTGCAGTTTTCTTTTAACTACCTCAAAAAGATGCTTTATATATTCATATTCTCCGCTTTCAGCTATAAAACCCAATTCCTTGTTTAATCTTTCCAATATGTTCTTCTCTCTTTCGAGGTCACTTTCCTTGCTTAACATATTAAGCAGAATAAAACAGTAATTAATCCGCAGCTCAACAGGGTTAAAAAAAAAGTCCTCAGATGAGGAGATATCTTGAAGCATAGAAGAAAGCGTATTGCGATATACCGGAGATAAATTCTGTGAATCTGGGCTCAAAAGAAGGCCCTGGATCCTTTTTGCCAAGAGAGGATCTTTCTTCAATGATAATTTGGGCTCTATACTCTTAGATAAAGAAACGGCAATATTCTGGGTACCCACGCCCTCAGAGATTGTAGAGAAAAAACTATAAAACAGCGGGTCAGGAGGCTCATCCTTAGAAACATTAGACCATAAAACTTGAGCCAGGTCATGCTCATTTAAGTCATTAAAAAGGATCTTAAGGGACTGGAAATCCTGGTTGGTTAAAGTCTTTTCTGAATTAACTAAATAGTTGAATAGCTCTTTGGAGCACTTAGAAAACTTTTCACTATTGCTTTCTTTAAGCTGCCGCATAAACTTAACCAAATCACCTTTTAAGTCATCATCGGCAGCTATATCCTGAGCATGCATCTTCCTTAAGGATAGAGAAAAACTGTCGGCGAATTCATTTAACTTAGTCTTGTCCTGGCCTGAAACAGCCCCCTTAAATAGATAGCGCCATACATCTTGCGCATCTTCCTGGGATTGGCTATTAAGCAGGCTGGAATAATCCAACTCCTCAACCAGGATATTCCTGGATGCCGACTTCTTTAATATCTCCCCTAAGCCGCCGTTTTTAATAATATCCCTCGGTGAGAGAGCAAGGGCACTTAACAAATCCATCAGCTCACCGCTGGTAAACCTGGGACTTATTACTATTTTCTTTATTTTACGCTGGTGAAGTATTTTAGCCAACTCAACATATGTCTCAAACTTAGCCCAGTACCTCTCGTCAATAAAAAGTGAGTCCGGGGCAATATCCAGTTCTATGGGATTAATAAAATGCAGCAGCTCTTGTATCGTAAGGCTAAATTCCTCTACAGATTTGATAAGATAAGGGTGGTTTTTGGGATAGGCTAAGGCATTATTAAAAGCTACTCGCAAACCTTTAATGAAACCTTCTATGGCTTCTTCTTTATTCATCGGTTTATTTTACCTCTAAAATACGTTTATTCAATAATAAAAACGCCCTCCTATGCTTAGAGGGCGTTTTCAGGATAGAATATCTTTACTACTATTATCAGACTATTCCCTGGTCAATCATGGCATCGGCAACCTTAACAAATCCGGCGATATTTGCTCCCTTGACATAGTTTATATAACCGCCTTCTTTACCGTACTTAACACACTGCTCATGTATGGCCACCATAATATCATGTAATTTTCTGTCTACTTCCTCGCGCGACCAGGAAAGGCGCATGCTGTTTTGAGACATCTCTAACCCGGAAGTAGCCACCCCTCCGGCATTAGAGGCCTTACCCGGGGCATAAAGTATCCTAGCCTTCTGAAATACCCCAACTCCGGCAGGGGTCGTAGGCATATTCGCCCCCTCCCCTATAGCAATACAACCGTTTTTAACCAGGGTTTTTGCATCCTGCTCATCTATTTCATTTTGTGTTGCGCTGGGAAAAGCCACGTCGCATTTTATTGACCAGGGCTTTTGCTTATCGAAATATTCACACTTGAATTCCTTAGCGCATTCCTTTATGCGCCCACGCTTAATATTCTTGAGGTTCAAAACACACTTCAGCTCTTTCTGGTCGATGCCTTCTTTGTCATAGATAAATCCATCGGAATCAGAAAGCGTGACCACCTTTGCCCCTAACTGGAGTAACTTATCTACAGTATACTGAGCAACATTGCCTGAACCTGAGACCGCGCAAACCTTACCCTTAAGAGACTCTCCCTTTACCTTAAGCATCTCTTCGACAAAATATACACAACCGTATCCCGTAGCTTCCGGTCGCATAAGACTTCCTCCCCAGTTTAGCCCTTTACCGGTTAAAACACCGGTAAATTCATTGCGTAATCTCTTATACTGGCCAAACATATATCCGATTTCGCGTCCACCCACTCCAATATCACCGGCAGGAACATCCGTATTAGGGCCTATATACTTGGAGAGCTCAATCATAAAACTCTGGCAAAATCTCATTACCTCGTTATCCGACTTCCCCTTAGGGTCAAAATCCGATCCCCCTTTGCCTCCGCCCATAGGCAGGGTGGTCAAGGCATTCTTAAAAACCTGCTCAAAAGCCAAAAATTTCAAAATACCCAGATTTACGCTGGGATGAAAACGTAAACCACCCTTATAAGGCCCGATTGCACTATTCATCTCTATGCGGTAACCGCGGTTAATCTGGATCTCTCCTTTGTCATCAAGCCAGGGTACACGAAAAATAATAGTTCTTTCAGGTTCAATT
>JAKQSG010000006.1 GCA_029563245.1 Candidatus Omnitrophota bacterium | reverse complement strand
ATAAAGGTTTATCCTGAGATGGATGCAAGCGATGTAGGCAACCTATTTAAAAAATATGACCTTTTTGATGCTCCGGTAGTTGATAAGGATAACCGGTTAATTGGCATTATTACAGTTGATGATATAGTTGAAACTATCGAAAAAGAGGCTACCAAGGATATCTATGAGATCGGTAAGATGGATCCTAAGGGAGGTGAAATTATAAGCTATGCTAAGGCAACCGCGCTTGAACTTGTAAAAAGAAGGGCGGGTTGGCTCGTATTGCTGCTTATATTTGATTTCTTGACCGGTACGGTATTGAAATATTTCGAGCAGAGCTTAAGCGCTGTTGTTGCCCTGGCTTTCTTTATCCCTATGCTTCTTGATACCGGAGGAAATGCAGGGGCCCAGACATCAATCACTATTATAAGGGGGCTGGCTACGGGAGACGTGAAACCAAAGAATGTCTTTAAGGTGGTGAAGGTTGAGCTTAGCGCGGCCTTACTTATGGGGCTTGTGGTCGGGGTTGTAGCCTTTGGCCGGGCGTTCCTTTTGCAAAAAGATTTTGTCCTTTCGATTGTGGTTGGATTAACCATGCTTTTAATCGCCGTACTTGCTATTATTACCGGGATATCCCTTCCTTTGATCTCTAAGAAAGTGGGGCTGGATCCCGCGGTATTGGCAGGGCCGATTACTACCAGCGTGGTAGATGTGGTTGGATTGATTATATATTTTAAGATTGCTCAGTTTTTTATACCTGCCCTAAGATTTTAAGGTTAAAATGAAGTTATCAGCCAACGATATTATAGGATTAAAAAATAAGCGTAAGATAACCATGCTTACTGCTTATGACTATCCCGTAGCCTCTCTAGTGGACAGGGCCGGAATTGATATAATTCTGATAGGAGATTCTTTAGCCAACGTTGTCTTAGGATTAACCTCAACTACTGAAGTCGGGATGGAGGAAATGCTCCATCATGCTAAGGCGGTATCGAGGGGAGTGAAAAACAGCATGGTTCTGGGGGATATGCCTTATAATTCTTATCAGGTAAAAGAGCAGGATGCACTAAGAAACGCAAAGAGGTTTATTGAAGAAGCCGGTTGCTGCGGGATAAAGCTGGAGTGGTTTGAGCGTTGCCCGGAGGTTACAAAGAATATAACCCGCGCAGGCATACCGGTAATGGGACATATAGGGTTAACCCCTCAAACCGCGGATAAAATCGGAGGTTTTAAAGTTCAAGGCAAAGACGCCCAGGCGGCAAAATGCCTTATTGATCAGGCAGTAATACTTGAGGAGAATGGGTGTTTTGCCCTGGTATTAGAGTGCGTTCCGGATAAGATAGCAGAAATCATTACCAAGAAAATAGCTATCCCTACAATCGGCATTGGAGCCGGTGTGCATTGCGACGGGCAAGTCTTAGTTATAAATGATATGCTCGGACTCTTTGAGCGCTATACCCCTAAGTTTGTTAAGAAATATGCGGACCTTTCTTCCTTAATCCTTAAGGCGGTGCAAGAATATAAGAATGATGTTATTGAGGAAAAATTCCCGGGGAAGGAACATACCTTTAGCATAAAGGACGAAGAATTAAAGAAAATATGCGGGTAAATATAGCCAAGGTATTTATTTCAACGATTATTCTAACGGTTGCATTTATTTTTGCGGCAATTGTGGGAGGCCCTAATATTTTAAAGGGTTATATTGAAAACGGTATAGGTGGGTGCAGTAGGATCCCGATTCTATGTAAATCTCCGGTTCAGGAGATAGTTGTTTCCGAAGTAGAAAAAAAATATACCGGAGGTTTTATCCCCTACAAGTTCTCTAAGATGTCCCTTTCCGCTCCGAAAGGTTTTACCGTGATACAAGAGCTGGAGAAAAAACCCTACTACAAAAAAAGGCTCAGCCGCAGAA
>JAKQSG010000145.1 GCA_029563245.1 Candidatus Omnitrophota bacterium | reverse complement strand
CCTTAAGGTACTTAGGGTTTCCCTCAATAAAGGGAAGTACCGACTCTACAACCTCCCTGACTGCCTGATGGAATTCAACCTCCCCGGGATTCTTGCTTATAACGTTATTCATAAAATCTTCGATTTTTACCGACATCTTCCTGCCTCCTTACGTTTAAATTATTGAATAGGTAACTGATAAAGATAATCCTTAATTGCAAGGGCTGCTTTCTTAGCCATACCCATCGCCTCAATCACTGTCCCTTCCCCTCCTACTATGTCGCCGCCGGCAAATACCCCTTTCATAGAAGTCTCCATAGTTTGAGGATTAACTATAACATCTGAATATTTATCTGTTTTGATTTCAGGGGTTACGCTGGTTAAGACCTTATTCGCCTGCAGGCCTATGGCAATAACAGCCAAGTCGCAATCAAGCTCAAAATCACTTCCCTCGATAGCAACCGGCCTCCTTCTGCCAGAGGCATCCGGCTGTCCTAATTTACACTCCAAAGATCTTAAAATCCTCACGAAGCCGGCATCGTCACCCTTGAATTCTTTAGGGCTGACCAACATCCTAAACTTAACACCCTCTTCCTTGGCATGCTCTATCTCAAGCCTGCGGGCAGGCATCTCTACCTCTGTCCTCCTATAAACAATAGTAGTATCCGGCTTAATATTATTCATCTTTTGCAGCCTCAGGGCACAACGTGCGGCATCCATTGCCGTATTCCCTCCGCCTACTACCAAAATATGTTTACCTATATTAACAGGTGTATGCGCTTTAGGAAACTCGTATGCAGACATAAGATTAACCCTGGTCAGGAATTCATTTGCAGAATAAACATTGCAAAGATTCTCTCCCTCAATGCCCAGAAAAGAAGGTACCCCCGCACCCAAACCCAAGAATACAGCAGAGAAACCTTCTTTAAATAAATCCGTTAAATCATTGGTCTTGCCCACAATGAAATTCGGTAGAATCTCAACACCTAAGTTTTTTAGGTAATTTATCTCAAAATCGAGTATATCGCGCGGCATCCTAAAGGGCGGGATACCGTATCTTAACACCCCTCCGTTTTTATGCAGCGCTTCGAAAACCGTAACCTTAACCCCCAGACGCGCTAACTCTCCCGCACAGCATAATCCGGCAGGTCCGGAACCCACAACCGCAACTTTATGCCCAAAGATTCTTTCATCGGGCGTGATATTAACCATTAGGCCGTTTTTCATCCCAAAATCTCCGACGAACCTCTCAAGAAAATGTATATTTATGGAATCCGTGCCGGCAAAGGGCGAATCTTTTTTTGTTAAAACACATGCCTTGCGACACTGATATTCAGCAGGACAAACTCTCCCGCAGATACACGGAAAATTACTCTTTCCCCTGATAGTATAATATGCCCCTGCGAAATCTTTTTGCGTAACCTGCTTTATAAATTGCTTGATATTTATTCCTACCGGGCAACCGGATATACATTTAGGATCTTTACACTGCAGGCAGCGCGATGCTTCTGAAATGGCTTCTTCCTGCGTATATCCGCAGGTAACTTCTGAGAAACCTAAAATTCTCTCGCAAGCAGGTACTTCTTTTGTTTTAACCGCCGGCTTTGGCATAGTTTTACCTTAAAATAACTTGTTGAGATTACAAATATGCTTTTCTTTATCCTGATAGACGCGGTTTCTCTGGCTTAATTCATCCCAGTCTATTCCCTGCGCCTCAAACTCTGGCCCGTCAATACAGCTGAACTTTGTTTGCCCTAAGACACTAACCCGGCAGCATCCGCACATACCGGTTGCATCCACCATCAACGCATTCAAAGAAACAATAGTCTTAACATTAAAACCCCTGGTAACCTGGGCCACTCTCTTCATCATTGGAATCGGGCCTACCGAATAAACCAAATCATATTTATCCTTTTCTAATAATTCTTTCAAAATATCGGTAACAAAGCCTTTTCTCTGATAAGACCCGTCATCGGTTGCCACAAATATCTGACTAGAGGCATCCCTTAATTCATTCTCAAGAATAAGCAGACCTTTGGTTCTTGCCCCAAGAATAGCAGTGACATTATTTCCCGCTTCTTTTAAGGCCTTTGCTACCGGATAAATCTCGGCAATTCCTACCCCTCCTCCAACCAAGATCACTTTACCAAAGTGCTTAACATCAGTTGCATGACCAAGGGGACCAACTATGGCATAAAGGGAATCCTGAGGATTGAACCTTCCCAAAAACTTAGTAGTAAAACCGGCTTCCTGAAAAATAATTCTTATAGTATCTTTCTTCGCGCTTACTATTGTTAAAGGCACCCTCTCCCCGTCCTTATTCACCATAAGCGCGATAAACTGTCCGGGCTTAGCCTTTAAGGCAATGCGGGGAGCAAGGATCTCCATGCTTATAACCCTTACCCCCTGAAAATCACTTAACACTTCCTTGCTTAGTATTTTCATAATCTTCTGCCTAATTATTAGGTATAGCTTGAGAATAAAAAACGCCCACTCCTTCCGTAATTATATAAATAACGGCAAAGAATGGACGCCATTGTCCTTAAAACTAATATTGTGATTAAATAATAACACTATTACGATTTTTGTCAAGAAAGATTATTTCTCGCCGGTTGCTGCGATATTGAGGTTTTTAATACCTACGGCATTTAATATATCCAGCACATCCACTATATCCTTAAAACGCACTAACCTATCAGAACTGAGGATAACGGCTAACCCCGGATTCTGTGTATATTGCTGCGCGACCTTCTCGCGAAGAGCTTTCTTAGACACATGCTCCTGGTCAAGATAGATAACCCCCTCATTATTTATAGTGATATTTACCTGGCCCTTTCCTTCTAGCGGCCTGGCAGAGTTTGCCTGCGGGAGCTTTACCTCAAGCTTTTTGATGCGATACGGGCTAAAGGTGTAAAGAAGGCTAAAGGAGATAAAGAAGAAGATAAACATGTTTAAAATGATATCGGTCATCACCACTGATTCCATTTTTTCAAGGTGAGCCCTACGACCTGCTATCTTCATGCACCCTTTCCTTCTTTTGTCTCTGCAATAATCTCAAGGAGCTGAATACAATGATTGGAGAGTTCGTTAGATACGGATTTAATGCGGCTTATAAAATAATTGTAGCATAAATAAAGGGGGATCGCCACAATCAGCCCAGCGGCAGTGGTAAGCATCGCCTCATAAATACCTGCAGCCAATAGGCTCACGGTAACATTCGCGCCGGCCTGTTCCCAGGACATAAATGCACGAATCAACCCTGTAATCGTTCCTAAAAAACCTAAAAGAGGCTCAATACCAACTATAGTAGCTAAGGCCCCTAAATACTTCTCGAGCTTTTGCACCTGGTTATTCCCTGCCTGCTCTAAAACTTTCTCCAGTCGTTCTAACGGTAAATTTCTTCTTTCTATGCCTATCTTAAATATGACCCCTAAAGGATGCTGTATAAACCTATCGCAGATAGAAAGCGCCTCTTTAATCTTTCCTTCCTTAATATTACGGAAAACCGACTGGATAAAATCAAAGGTATTAAACCTCATCCCCCGGAAAACCCAGAACCTTTCAATAACAATAGCCAGGCCGATTATAGAACCTAAAATAATCGGCAGCATCACCGGGCCGCCCTTTACAATAAAAGAAAACATAAACTCCCCCTTAGATTATTGTACCTGCCTCTTTCCTTAATGTTGGGACTTAACAGGCAAATCTTAAATATACGGATGGATGCCGAATAACAACTTCAACGATAACAAAAATAAAATACCTTGTCAAGGGCTTATCTTACTTTTGTCCTTTCAAGGATCTCTTGGGAAGGTTATTGGTAACAAAATTATTTGATAAAAAGCATCTCGCGGTACTTAGGCAGATCCCAAGCATCGTCAGAGACAACAGACTCAAGCTGGTCTACATGCTTTCTGATATGCTCCATCAAAGGCTTTAAATTCTTAAAATAAACCTCTGCCCTCTTTTCACTGCTAAGAGAAGATGCTCTCTCAAGTAATTGGCTCATTGAGGCTGTATTATGCCTTACATAATAAATTTTGTTCACTATTTCACTCAGATGCTCCTTCTTGTCCTTCAATGCATTAGCATCAACCTTTAACCCGGTTAATTTTTTAAGCCGTACTACTTCATCAAGTGTTCTAGCAAGAAGCTTTTCGTATTCATACCCTGCCGGAACAACCGAGGCGTTAACCATCTCGCTTAAAGTATTTGCCTCAATTTCAAGGGTCAGATTATACATATGAATCCATATGTGATAACGGGCCATAAGTTCTTCCCGGGAAAACACCTTATACTTTTCAAAAAGAACAACGTTACTGTCCTTCTTTAACGCCTTAAGTGATTCATAGGTAGAAGCTATATTAGGAAGGCCCCTCTTCTTCGCCTCATGCAACCATTCTTTAGAATAATTATTACCCTCAAAACGAATCTTTTTTGTCTCTTTTATAACTGAACTTACAACCTTAAGTACCGCAGAATTGAAATCCTTGCCCGAGTTTACAGCTTTCTTAAGTTCACCGGCAATAAAATCAAGGCTCTCGGTAACAATAGTATTTATAATAGTAATCGGAGTTGAAATATTCTGGGATGAACCCACTGCGCGAAACTCGAATTTCGCACCGGTAAAGGCAAAAGGAGAAGTACGATTCCTATCCGTGCTATCCTTGTTGAATTTAGGCAGACGCGCAATCCCCAGGTCAATGATATCGCGCTTGGAGACCTTCGCCTTAAACCCATTTTCCAGCATATCCAATACTCCAGTAAGCTGCTCCCCTAAGAATACGCTAATAATAGCCGGGGGGGCTTCATTTGCCCCCAAGCGGTGCTCATTTCCTGCCATAGCAATCGAAGCACGTAAAAGATCGCTATGAAGGTATACTGCACGCAAGACCGCAGTTAAAATAGCCAAGAACTGCAGATTGTCTTCAGGCGTCTCTCCCGGGTTAAGAAGGTTATTGCCATTGTCATCGGACAAAGACCAGTTAAGGTGTTTACCGCTTCCGTTTATACCGGCAAAAGGTTTTTCATGCAAAAGGCATACCATATCATGCCTTAAGGCAACCTTCTTCATTAATTCCATTAAAAGCTGGTTATGGTCCGCAGCTATATTAGACTCTTCAAAAATAGGGGCGAATTCATACTGATGAGGCGCAACCTCATTATGCCGAGTCATTATAGGGATACCTAATTTATAGGCCTCCTGGGCCAACTCAAACATAAAATTGACTACCCGCTCCTTTATCGTACCGGAATACTGATCTTCAAGCTGCTGCCCTTTTGGAGAAGGAGCCCCTATCAACGTCCTCCCCGCCATCAATAAATCTTGACGTAAATTATAAAAATGCTTATCAATTAAGAAATATTCCTGTTCCGGACCGCAGGTTGAGAAGACCTTCTTCACATCCTTGCGGCCAAAGACTTTTAACAGGCCTACCGCTGCTTTATTTAATGCCTCATCGGAACGTAAGAGCGGCAACTTCTTATCTAAGGCCTCTCCGTGATAAGAGATAAAGATACTGGGGATGCAGAGGGTTTTCCCAAGGGCACTTTCAATGATAAAAGCAGGACTTGAAGGATCCCAAGCGGTATAACCACGGGCCTCAAAAGTAGCGCGGATTCCTCCAGAAGGAAAACTTGAAGCATCAGGCTCACCTTGAATTAATTTATTCCCCGAGAACTTCTCGATCACCTTCCCAGGCGATACCATAGAAATGAAGCTATCGTGCTTCTCTGCGGTTAACCCGGTCATGGGCTGAAACCAATGAGTGTAATAAGTAGCACCCTTTGCCATAGCCCACTCTTTCATCGCTTCGGCGATTTCGTTTGCCTGGCCTAAAGTGATAGTGCTTCCTTGCGACATCCACCTCTTAAATGCCTCGAAAGTATCCTTCGAGATATGTTTGCGCATAGCATCTAAGCTGAAGGTATTTTCACCGAAATACCCGGAAACCTTCTTAGGGGTATTTATCTTATCTAATTCAATATTCTTCACTTTAAACAAAGCCTCTTGCCTTATACTCATATATTCCTCCCTTTGTATTATTTTACCACAAGCTTACAAGAAATAAACAGACTTTTAAAGCCTTAGATGCTAAATTACAGAGTCCCTTTTCTCCCGTACGCATTCTTACCACTTCCGTAATCGAATATATAAATACTTTGCCATCTCCTATCTCTCCTGTCCTTATGCTTTCAATAATAACGCCGGCTTACTGCCAAAAAATTCCAGATAGACAGAATTACCGTATTCTTTGATATTCACCCCCCCGTAAAACAATCCGTCTTCATTGTCTATACCGGCAATCTTATAAGCCCGATAAGGGGACTTTGGGCAATTGAGCGTATCAAGGGTATATTTAAACATGTCTCTGAAGGATTACTTCCCTTTTGAAAAAAGTAAGGCTGGCAGGCCCCGGTTTTGTTATGGATAAGACCCATGACGACCTTTTTCTGTGTATGCTAAACCTGATTATTGAATCGAGAAGTCTTTGATATGTTATTTGAAGCAAGGTACTTGCGGAGCGTTGGGAAGGAGAATATAATACAATCGAGCCACATAGTTCATTGAGTTGCAATACAACCCGCTCCAAAAGCTATTAAGCTATAGAATACGGTTACAGTCTCTTAAAAACTGATACAAGTAATGGGGGGGGGATAGGTATCAATACCTCTTATTCTTAATATCCTTGGCCAGGATTATCGCTTCTGCTACCTCCCGCATTGACTTACGAGAATCCATGCTCTGCTTTTGAATAAGGCGATAGGCCTGTGAAGGCAGCACATTGGCTTCCTGGGATAGAATATCCCTAGCCCTCTCTACAACTTTACGCGTAGTAAGGGCCTCTTCCGCAGAGCGTGCCCGAAGGTCTAATTCTGCATTCTCGATAGCTATAGCTGCCTGATTTGCCAAGGCATTGAGAAGGTTAAGCTCTGTCTTGGTAAATTTATGCTTCTTTGAAGTATAGCAGTTGAGCACTCCGATAACCTTACCCTTTACCGACATAGGAATGCTCGCCAAAGAGCAAAGTTTTTCTCTTCTTGCAATATCTTGATTAAGATAGCGGGGGTCTTTCTTAAGATCAAGCACAACTATAGCCTTGTTATTTAAAGCAACCTCTCCGGCTATGCCATCCCCTAATCTTATATTAGGCTTCTTATTATAAGATTCGGAGATTGACTGAGTAGCACGCACCACTAATTCTTTCTTTTCATGGTCTAAGAGCATCAAAGAAGAAATTTTGGAATTCATTATCTCAGCAGTAACGCTGACAATCAAACGCAACAGCTCCTCCAGGTACATACCTGAAGTAATCAGGTTTGCTACCTTAGACAAAACCTCGATCTGCTTTACGTAGATTTCGTAATTATCCTTATTTTTCCTTGGCATTATAATTGTTTCTTTAGGAATACACTCATCCTGCGCAGGGCCTCTTTTAGATTATCAAAGCTTGAGGCATAGGATATTCTTATGTAATCTTTGAACTCTCCCCCAAAGGCAGTCCCCGGAACAACTGCAACCTTTTCTTCCTTTAGCAGTTTCTGCGCAAAATCCAAAGAATTTAACCCTGTCTTCTTAATGCTGGGGAAGGCATAAAAAGCTCCCTGGGGATTATGACAGGACAACCCTATGCTGTTTAGGCCATCAATTACAAATTCCCTGCGCCTTGCATATTCCCGCTTCATTTTTTCAACGGAATCCTTGCCTACATGCAAAGCTTCGCAGGCTGCCATTTGCGAGGTTATAGAAACACACATAATTGTATACTGATGGATTTTTGTCATTCCTGCGATAATCTCCTTTGGGCCGCAGGCATATCCCACACGCCAGCCGGTCATAGCATAGGATTTTGAGAAACCGTTAAAATAAACCACATTATCTTTTGCTCCGGGCAAAGAAGGGAATGATACATGCTCAAAGTCATATGTCAGATCCGCATATATCTCATCAGAAAGGCAAATAACATTATTCTTCGATAACACTTTACTTATCTGGCTTAGCTCTTTCCTGCTGTAAGATATTCCGGTAGGATTACATGGGTAATTAAAGATTATCCCCTTAGTCTTATCGTCAATATGTCTTTCCAGTTGCTCAGGCGTAAGTTTAAATCTATTTTTCTGAGTATCTATATATACGGGTATGCCTCCGGCCAGTTCTGTAAGCGGTCCGTAAGAGACATAGCTTGGTGATGGGATCAAAATCTTATCATTGGGATTTATTATTGTACGCAAGGCTAAATCCATTGCCTCGCTAACACCTACGGTTATAAGTATCTCCTCATCCGGGCAATATTCAACCCCGTATCTGTTTCTTAGATAGCGGCTTACACTTAAACGTAATTTATACAAACCCTTATTTGATGTATAAGAAGTAAAACCCTCTTCAAGGGAAGAGATACCTGCCTCGCGGATAGGCCAAGGAGTGGTAAAATCCGGCTCCCCCACCCCCAGAGATATAACATCCTTCATCCCGAGGACCAGGTCAAAAAAAGCTCGGATCCCCGAAGGCTGCATCTGCTTAACTTTATTGGAAATGATATTCTTCATAGACTTATCTTATTGCCAAGACTTATTTTGTCGTGGGATAGTCCCCTTCGGGGACAGTCCCTGCTGGCAATACTAGTGAATTACATTAATACGATATGGCTATTCTTTTATTCTCTTCCTTATGTTTTAGAATAACCCCGTCTTCCTTGTATTTCTTCAAAAGAAAATGCGTAGTTGTCCCTCTTACGTTTTCAAGGCAAGAGAGCTTTTCCGCAACAAAACTTGATACTGTATGTATATTCTTTCCTTCTACCACTACCAAAAGGTCATAAGAGCCTGATATGAGGTAACAGCTGGATACTTCGGGGAATGAATATATACGCTCGGCGATTTTATCAAAACCGACATCCTTTTGCGGAACGATATTAACCTCTATTAAGGCGCGTAGCCTCGAATCTTCATCATGCACTAAATCCTTATTTAAGACTGCCTTATACCTTAAGATTACCCCCTCTTTCTCATATTTCTTGATCTTTTCTTTTATATCTTTAGGCTTTTTCTTAAGCATCTTGGCGATATCTTCAGCTGATGTCCGAGCGTCTTTCTCTAAAACTTCCAATATCTCATCCATTCTTAGCCTCCCTTTAAATGCAGAATATTCCCGCAACCTTTCTTTTATGCGCTGAAGCTTCAATCATCTTTTTTACCTTATTTACCTTATTTAAAGAAACTGTCTGTTTAACCCTGTTCTCCAGGCGGCTCAATATATCATCCAGGTCCTGATAAGTAATCCCCATTTCTCCCTCATCAGTCTGCCCTTGCCATAGGCCGGCAGTAGGAGCCTTATTAATTATAGGCTCTGGAATATTCAGTTCTCTTGCTAAAGACCTTACCTGCCTCTTAAGCAAGCCTCCAATAGGCAGAATATCCGCTCCCCCGTCTCCGTATTTAGTGAAATAACCTACCGAAAGCTCTGATTTATTACTGGTACCGCAAACAAGATAATTTAATTTATTAGCAAAGAAGTAAAGAGTTAACATTCGTAAGCGAGGCTTAAGATTATTCTTCGCAAGCTTAGAGGCATCAGGGAATATTTTCAATAAATTGTTATATACCTGTGATAAATCCACCGACTTGGTTTTAATCCCCAAGGCCCTGGCAACCAGCCTAGCATCTTTTAAATCCTGCGAGTTACTATTGCAAGGAAGAAATAGGCCTAAAACATATTGGCGGCCTATCGCCTTAGAACATAAACCTGCAACCACTGCCGAGTCTATCCCCCCGGAAAGCCCCAGTACAATTCCCTTAGCACCAGAGACTTTAACCTGCTTCTTTATCCAAGAAATAATTCTCTTTTTCATATTGATTGAATTATATACCCGCTAAGAAGGCGGGTCAAGGGGATATTGAATGTTATTCGCGGGATATCTGTAGGATCTTATATTTTAAAGTACCTGCGGGTATCTTAATATCAACAACTTCGCTTAGCTTATGGTTTAATAAAGCCGCCCCTATAGGTGAATTGACCGAGATTTTTCCGCTATCATAATCAGCCTCTAGCTCTGAAACAAGGGTATATTCCAATTCCTCGCCGCTTGACAGATCCTTCAATTTTACTGTAGCTCCAATCAATACCTCATCCGAAGAAATATTCTCATCATCGAGTATCTTCGCAGAAGCTAACTTATCCTCCAGCTCAGCGATCCTCTTTTCGTTTAAGCCTTGCGCTTCCTTGGCTGCGTCATATTCGGCATTCTCAGAGATATCCCCGTGGCTGCGCGCTTCCCCCACAGCTTTGGATAATTGGCGACGCTTGATTGTCTTCAGAACCTCCAATTCTTCCATTAATTTTTTATGCCCTGACCTAGTAAGATATATCCCGCCCATAACTATTTTTCCCCTTTGCAGATATTAACACAAACTCCGCAGATATACTGCTCTACCAGCTTCTGCCTCTGGAATTCCTTTAATTTCTCAAAACATTTTATATGGTCAAAATCAACCGGGCTATCTTTAATCGCCTGCGCCGGACAGCCCTTAACACATAAACGGCAAGCCCCGCAGTCTTTTTTAGAGGGTTTGTCGGTTCTTATAGGCATATCTGTTAATATGGTTGCCAGGCGCAATTGGCTTCCTATTTTCTCATTTACAAGAAGGTTATTCCTTCCTATCCAACCCAAACCAGCCAAAACCCCAAGTTTCTTATGCGAAAGGTGAGCTGTCTGATTCTCCCAATTTAAGATAATCGAAGCTGGTATCGGCAATGCCTTGAAGCCTTTTCTTTGGATAAAGTTGGCAACCTTAAGCGCGGTCTGATCTAAATAGGCGTTCACTGTCCGATAATGATGGAAATAAAGACGGGTAGGCGCATTAGTAATTTCGCTTAAAATAGCTGCTGATAAACGAGCACCTAAACAAATAGCGCTCTCTAAATCTTTTACTAAAGACTCCAAGGCCTGGAACTCTCCTTTTACCCCCCTGATATCCGCAACGCCAAAAAGGTCGATGCCTTCTTCTTGGGCGAATTTCTTAACGCTAGCGTAATTCTTTATCTTATCCATTTATCTTCTTAAAATAAACCATAAGCATTGATATAGCTGCCGGGGTTACCCCTGATATCCTTGATGCCTGGCCTAGGTTTATAGGTTTAAACTTATGTAGTTTCTCTTTAATCTCTCGGGAGAGGCCGGAGAGCAGCATATAGTCTATACCCTCGGGTACTTTTATTTTCTCCAGGTGCTTAAACTTCTCAACATCCTTTAGCTGCCGCTCAATAAATCCGCTATATTTTACCTCTATCTCTATGCCCATGGCAACATCAAACTTAAGCCTATCTATTTCAGCGTACTTAAGAAACTTAAGGTCATTTAATCTTACCTGCGGCCTTTTGAGCAATTTCTCCAAAGTAACCTCTTTGCTCAAGTGAACATCGTTAAAAGATTTAGTCCGGGTTTTCTTCAAAAAAGCTATGCCCTTATTAATAGCACTCGCCTTATCTTCAACATTCTTATATTTTTCCTTATTTAATAACCCAATCTCATAACCTATTTTGCTCAACCGTATATCCGCATTATCTTCTCGAAGAATCAAACGGTACTCTACCCTTGAGGTAAACATACGGTATGGCTCATTCGTCCCCTTTGTAACAAGGTCATCTATTAAAACTCCTATATAGCTGGTTGAGCGGTCCAAAATAAGGGGCGCCTTCTTTTTGATTCTCAAAACAGCATTTATCCCGGCAATCAAACCTTGTGCCGCAGCCTCTTCATATCCGGTAGTCCCATTAATTTGCCCTGCAAAATATAGCCCTTCCACGGCCTTGGTTTCAAGCGTAGGAAATAATTGCGTTGAATCAACTACAATATGCTCAATCCCATAGCCAAAACGGATAACCTTTGCTTCTTGCAGTCCCTCTATGGAATGTATCAGCTTCAGCTGAACATCCTCGGGGAGGCTGGTTGATATACCGTTGGGATAAACCTCCTGCGTACTCAAGCCTTGAGGCTCCAAGAATATCTGATGCCTTTGCCTATCCGGGAATCTGACTATCTTATCTTCAATTGATGGACAGTAGCGCACACCGGTTGATTTAATAATACCTGCATAAAGAGGGGATTTATCCAGGTTATCCGAAATTATCTTGTGCGTAGTCTTATTAGTATAAGTTATATGACAGGGAACTTGCCTCTGAGGTAATGATTTTGTAGAGAAAGAAAATGGCCTAGGGATATCATCACCCTCTTGCACAATCAACCTTGAATAATCAATGGTATTTTTATCCAGCCGTGCGCAGGTTCCGGTTTTAAACCTAAATAGGTTAAATCCAAGCAGCCTTAAATTATCAGCCAAGCCTTCTGCTGAAGGCTCATTAATTCTGCCTGCGCTGAAATGGTTAAGCCCCACATGGATTACTCCCCCCAAAAACGTTCCCGGGCAAAGCACAACGCAGGAAGATAGAATCTCCTCCCCTCCAACGGTAATTACCCCTTTAATCTTTCCGCTATCAATAACCAGCTCCTTAACCTCTGCTTCTTTTACCTTTAGATTTAACGTATTGATAATACATTCTTTCATATACCGGCTATAGATATCCATATCTATTTGAGCGCGCGATGAATGTACCGCGGCGCCCTTTGAGGCATTAAGCACGCGGAATTGTATCCCGCAGGCATCAGCTGCACGGGCCATCTCACCCCCTAAGGCATCAATTTCACGAACTAGTTGCCCTTTCCCTACGCCTCCGATAGCAGGATTACAGCTCATTCTGCCTATGGAATTGATATCGAAAGTAAGCATGAGCACCTTACAGCCCATACGCGCCCCGGCAAGCGCCGCCTCAATTCCCGAATGGCCTGAGCCAACTACAATAATATCGTAATTATTCATAGCAAAAATTATACCATTAAAATCAATCTTGAAATAACTTTTTATCTTTGGGGACAAAAAGGGCCGACAAGATTTGCCGGCCCTGCGCTTAAGAAAGAAATTTATTGCTTAGAGAAGTTAATTAAAAACGGCAATATTTGATTGCCCAAGAGTTCTCCGATTGAGCCCAGTTTAGCGGCACGTTCCGAGAAACTCATCGAACCGTCAGCTTTAATATTCCCTCCGCAGACTAAAAGAGGGACAGGATCTGCGGTATGTGCCTTAACCGCGCAGACCGTAGAATGATCGGCAGTAATAGCAACGATAGTATCGGTAAGGTCAAGCTGGGATAAAAGGCTGGTGAAGAAATACTTGTCGATAGCCTCAACACTCTCTTTCTTCTTGATAAAGTCTCCATCATGCGCAGGTTCATCTGGGCCCTTTAAGTGGACATAGATACCGTCATATTTTTGTATCGAATCTAGCGCTATCTTTGCCCAAATAGGGTAATCTACATCCAAATGCCCGCTTGAATGTGGGACATCAATAATATCAATCCCGGTTAATAGCGCAATTCCCTTTTCTACGGGCATCTGGACAAAAGAACCAAACTTTAAATTAAAAACTTCTTTTATCGAAGGAAATTTCGGAAGACGGTCTCCTGCATCACGGGAAAGTATCAAATTACCAGGCAATTTGCCTTCGCTAACCCTTTTTTTATTTATACCCGCCTCATTCAAGACCTTAATGGACTTCTCGGTAAATTCATTTAAAAGCTTAGCCGCCTCTTTTGCGCTGAGGTCATTCTCATACCCGGACATCGGAACGGAAGTACTAACCGTATTATCAAATTTCTCTAAAGCTACCCCAAATACCCCCTCACGCCCGTATGCCGGGTCAGTATTAGTAATCCAACCGGATAGCTTCTGATGCATGCCCCTTATAACCAGGATTCCTCGATGCCCTATCGTACTTTTAAACTCAAAGGTAGCGCTGGATAAAGTAACTTTTGAATTTATCTCCTTAGCCAAAGCCGCCGCCTCTTCAGTGGTAAGGTTTCTGCCTACTCGGCGGTCTTTTATCGTCTTACCATCTTCAGCAACAGTAGCAAAATTGACCCTAAAGGCTACATCCCCGTCATTTACCGCTAATCCCTCCGCAAAAGATTCCAATGGCCCGCGACCGGTATAGTACTTATGTGCATCATAACCTAACAAACTGATTACAGCAATATCTGATTCCGGGGCAATACCGCGCCCTACAGGATAAACAACCCCGGACTTGCCGGACTGCGCAAGACGATCCATATTGGGAGTCACCGCCGCCTCAAGCGGAGTCTTATTCGCTAATTCCTTTACCGGTAAATCTCCAAGTCCATCTAAGACTACATAAAGTATTTTCTTCACTTAAGGCTACCTCCTATTAATTTGAAACAGGATACTAACACTTAGAGAATCCGCAGGCATAACACTTCATACATCCCTCTTCATGGCGGAGAGCTCCCCCGCAATCCGGGCAGACCCCCACAATATCACCGTGATTATTACTCATCTCGGGTACAACAGGCTCATCCTCAGAAGAATGTTTCATAGCTAAAGAAGCCACCTCTAAAGATGACTTAACCGCCTGAGTATTTACCAGCCTTCTTTCAATAACTCGGGCAATAGCATCAGCACAAGAAAATATACGCTGCCCCTTTTCCCATGAAGGAGAAGGGCAACGGATATTGCGCAACTGTTCAATAATCGATTTTACCTCTACCCCTGCACGAAACCCCAGAGAAACCAACCTGCCTATAGCCTCAAGCTGGGAAGCGGCGCATCCTCCGGCCTTACCCATCTGGGTAAATAACTCAAAAGGCTCGCCTTCTTCATCAAGATTTATAGTTACATACAGGTTGCCGCAACCGGTTGAAACTTTTGTAGTCGTACCGATTATAACTTCCGGGCGGGGACGGGGGGCTATCTCTTTCTTAACATCTAAAGGCAGGGATACTACTTTGCTTTCTTTTGCCTCATTAGAATTACCGATATTCAAAACCTGTTCTTCCCTACTCTTATCGCGATAAACGGTTATGCCCTTGCACCCTAATTCATAAGCCAACAGATAAGATTTTCTAACCTCCTCTGCGCTTGCTTCATGAGGGAAATTAATCGTCTTGGATGTAGCGTTATGGACATACTTCTGGAATGCCGCCTGCATACGCACATGCCACTGCGGTGCTATATCGTGGGCAGTAACAAATACCCTTTTTACATCTTCGGGTATACCTTCAATATGGGCTAACGAACCGCTTTCAGCTATTTTTTCCATTAATTCACGGTTGTAGAAACCGCGATCCCTCGCCACTTCTTCAAACAAAGGGTCTACCTCAACCAATTTGTCATTATCCATTACATTACGGTAATAGGATATAGCAAATAGGGGTTCAATACCGGAAGAGCATGGACCCGCAATAATGCTAATGGTGCCGGTGGGCGCAATTGTAGTAAGCGTTGCATTGCGCATTTTAGACAAACCATCTTTCTTATCATATATACTTCCCTTAAATGCCGGAAAAGTCCCCTTTGCTTTCCCCAGCTCCAGAGACTTTTTGGTTGCTTCGTTTAGAATAAAAGACATTACTTTCTCAGCTAAGGCTACTGCTTCATCGCTATTATAAGGTATATTAAGCCTGATAAGCAGAGAGGCCCAACCCATAACGCCTAAACCGATTTTTCGCGTGGCCTTAGTTGCCTTCTCAATCTGGGGGAGGGGGAATTTATTCTCATCAATTAAATTGTCCAGGAAATGAACAGCTAAATGCGATACCTCTCTTAACCTTGCCCAGTTAATTTCATATCCTCTAGCTGCCTTCTTGTAAAGTACCGACAGGTTAATGGAGCCCAAATCACAACTCTCATAAGGCAGAAGCACCTGCTCGCCGCAAGGATTGGTAGACTCATATATACCTAATTTAGGAGTCGGATTAAATTCGTTCATCCGGTCAATAAAAATAATCCCTGGTTCTCCGTTTTTATGCGCCTGTTTTACTATTAGATCAAAGACCTCCTTGGAATTAATCTTTTGCACAGATTTATGCGTATGCGGATCAATTAAATCATAATCTTCGCCTTTATCCAATTTATTCATAAATTCATCGGTAATGGCAATAGATATATTGAAATTGGTTATCTGTTTATTATTATCTTTACAGGTAATAAACTCCATGATATCCGGATGATCAACCCTTAATATGCCCATATTAGCTCCGCGCCTGGTCCCGCCTTGCTTGACTGCCTCAGTAGCGGCATCATATACGCGCATGAAAGATATCGGGCCTGAGGCAATCCCCCCGGTAGTCTTTACTACTGCGTTCTTGGGACGAAGCCGGGAAAACGAAAAGCCTGTCCCTCCCCCGGACTTATGAATCATCGCTGTAGCCTTAAGGCTCTCAAAGATAGAATCCATAGAATCCTCTATGGGCAGGACAAAACAGGCAGAGAGTTGGCCTAAGTCTTTACCCGCATTCATCAGACAAGGTGAATTAGGCAAAAATTCCAAAGAGGACATTACATTGTAAAAATCCTCCTCTAGCTTTTTAATCTCTTTTGCATCTTTACCGTATAACCTATCGGCTGCAGCAATTGCTGATGAGACCCTTCTAAACATCTCCTCGGGCGTCTCTACAACCTTGCCCTGTTCATTCTTTTTTAAGTACCTTCTCTCCAGAACCTTTAATGCATTGTCAGACAATTTTAAATTCATAATGTTCTCCCCAAAAAATTAAAAAGATTGTTTAATTTTAACAAACAATAATAACATATCCTATAATTAGTTGTCAACAGAAAATTACAATATATTGTGTTTTATAAACATCTTGCATACAACTGATTGTGTAAAGATGTGCCTAAAGGTTTCGGCAGGATTCTCGTATGATTAGTTCCGTCGGAAGAATAATCTTTCTTGGCTGCGCCCCCTTTTTCAAGGTCATTAGCCTGTTTAATTCTTTTACCCCTTCTTCAGCCATTTTAATCAAAGGCTGCCTTACCGTAGTAAGGGCTACCGGGCCATAAAGCCCCGAAGGGTTATCATCAAAACCGACTATGGATAAATCCGCAGGGATATTTCTACCCATTTCGCGCGCTAAGGTCATAACCTCAAGGGCCATAGAGTCCGAGGCTACAAATACCGCAGTAGGAACATCGGTCATCTTAAGTAAGGCTTCCGCCGCAGACCTTGCCTGTCCGCGCGAATAATCCGTCTTTAATATATAGTCCTCTTTCACGGGTATATTATTTTTCTTCAAGGCCTGTATATACCCTTCAAGCCTTAGTGCCGCTGCCTGAGTAGCTACATCTCCGCTTATATGGGCAATCTTTCTATGCCCTGAGTTTATTAAATAGTTAACCGCGTTCTCAGCCCCACCGGCATTATCAATAGCAATACAACTGACCGGCAAGTCTTTAACGTAATTATTTATTATAACCGTAGGGATACCGGAGCTTAAAGCTTCTTCAACCTGATAGCGCGTACCGATGATATCGGAGAACATAACTCCCCCTAAGCCTCTCAGGTTTAAGGGATTGCGGGTATGGCTATCGGTTAAATGAAGAAGTAGGTCAAGTTTAAATACCTCACAAAGGTTTCCGGTAGCACGGATTAATTCTAAAGCATAAAAAGAATAAAAGACGCCTTCATATCGCGGGATAATTAAAGCCACTACATTACTCTTGCCGGTAGCTAATCTCTGGGCAAATACCGAAGGCTGAAACTTAAGCTCCTTTATGGCATTAGCCACCTTGACTCGGTTCTTTTCCTTTACCGTACCTTTCTTATTGATTACGCGCGAGACGGTAGTAATAGATACATCAGCCATCTTGGCGACATCTTCGATTGAAACTATTCCGGAGGGAGTTTTTTTAGTTCGTGTCATTTATAAATTTTTATTTACCTTACGGTATCGCCGATTTTAATTACTACGCCCTGCTTCTTAATATCACATGCAGAAATATTGCGCCTTACCTGTATAACCTCAACATTGGCGATAGGCTTATCTTTGCGGTAAATCCTAAAAGCATCCCCAACCTTTACCCCCGCCTCCTCGCCTAAATCAATAATTACAAAATTATTTTCTTTGTTCACCGCCATAACCTTACCCATCAAGGTTGACCCGGTCTCTTCAGTCCCTGGCGCAGCCGAATCTTTAGGCTTAACCACTATAGCCGGCAATTCAACTGAACCCTTTGATTCCTCCCTAACTGCTGGAGCATTAACACTACCTATTCCATCTTTAAGGGTATTGATTTGCGTTAACCTACCAGCAAGCATAGACTCCATCTCAGAAACCCTTCTGGCCAAAGTGTTCTTTTCGCTATCCATCTCCTGCAATTTACGCTCTAAATCTGTCTTTCGCGTATTCAGACTGGCTAACTGACGGCTTAAAACCGCGTTTTCATTACGGATTATCTTATAGCTATCCTGAATCTGCGTTTTATCATTCTTCTCTCTTACCAACTCTTGAGCTAGGCTATCCAACAATTTTTTATTGTAATCCAACTGCCGGCTTAAATCATCCCTCTCCCGCATTAAACCATTAAGCTCCAACTCAAAATTACTTTTCTCGCGCTGCAATTGTTCATTATCAATCTGCAGGTTCTTGAGGTCGTTACGGACATTACCCAACTGCAGCTCCAGATCAGTCTTGGCTTTTAAAATACCCGCCCAATAAGCATCGTTGGTCTGAGGGGCAGGGCTCTGCTGCGGCTCCCGCATGATAACCTGCGGTTGCTGCGCACGGGCTTTCAGCTTTTCCACTAATTCTTCTCTGGCTTTATTTGCTATCTCATATTTTTTATCCAGCTCTGCCTTCTCCTGGTAGGCCTTCTCAAGGTCGTTGCTTAAGGAGCTTATCTTTGATTCATAACTACGCAGGCTGCCGGTAAGCTTATCTATCTTAGCAGTCAAACTTATATTCTCAGACTTAAGCTCATCCTTCTCGCGCGTTAACTGCTGCTTAATCCCTAAAGACTGTATAACAAGAAAGGCACATACCACTGTAACCCCTATGAGGCCGACTATAATGAATTTTGCCTTCTGTTCCATTTACCCTCCTTATAATTTATAACTGGGCAAAAACCTTCTGCACAACAAGGCTAGCTGCACCCAAGGCAACCGAATTCTCCCTTAGCTGAGAATAAACTATACTCAACCCTTCATTTGACTCCCTGAAGGCCCAATCTTTAACGGTGGCATTTACCTGCTTCAAGAAATCATCCCCGGCCTCTTCCAAGCCTCCGCCGATTACTACCATCTCAGGATTAAGTAAATTAACCAAAGAGGCTATTTTAATACCCAGCCTTTTTGCCGCCTTTTCAAGGACTGCCTCTGCCACTTTATCTTTAGAACGAACCAGATTAAAAAAAGATTTTAAATTTAAATCACCTATATTTCTATTCTGCGCAACATACATTTCTCTGGCTTCTTCGACTATATTAAGATCCATCTCCCAACGTTTGAGAAAACAACTCTTGCCTAATTCACAACTAAACGCATCTTGTTCTTTATAATTATAGACCGAGAGTTCTCCGGCGTACCCTCTGGAACCGCGGTAGATCTCCCCGTTAATCATTATTCCGCAGCCAACCCCAGAAAACATATAAATAATATTCTTGGAGCTTTGAGCCAACCCCAGCCAATGCTCGCCGAAACATGCGCTTGTAGCATCATTCTCTATAAGACAAGGCAGGTCAAACTCCCTCTCCATCAGACCCCTAAGAGGAACGTCTGCAGAGGCATAAGTGTAGTAATGGTCCATTTTCTGCGGCCAATGTATTGAACCGGTCTCCTTATTAATCAAACCCGCCACTCCCACACCGATACCTTTTATATTCGCGACATACCCCTTTGAACGCCTTAGGATTTCGCGGATAATATCCAATACACATTCGGATATTTCTTTCACTGAGAAACCCGGGCGGGCTATCTGTGTCTTGGTAATTATATTCCCCTTAAGATCTACCAATAATCCCACCATATTGGTTAGGTTTAAACCAACGCCGATAACAAAACCTGCCGACGGGTTCAAATCCAAAAGCACCGGGCGCCTCCCGCCTTCCGAAACATCAAATTCTTTTTCAAAGACCAAGTTATTTTTTATATAATCGTCGATATAATTAGATATGGTAACCACGTTTATACCCATATCCTTGGAAATATCAGGCCTGCTTATTGGCCCTCGCTTTCTTAAAATATCCAATATTTCTATATTGCGTCTTTCTTTCTCGCTTAGCACCTCTTTATTGAGGTTAATATAATGCATACAATAAAATCCTTTTCTCCGTGGCAAAATATACTAGATTATTTATACTACCAAACAAACTATAAGTCAAGTATTTTTAAGAAGTAAGGGAAAATTTAGAACCCTAAAAAAGGCTAGCGTACATCTACAAGGTCAAAGGTATAATCGGTTATTCCTGATGGTGAAATCAAGACCAAGCCTATAATCTTTGTCCCTTGGTTTTGGAAAGAGACCTTTGTTTGGGGGTCTCTTATACCAGGGCGAGAACCTCCAAGGTCGCCTGACCAAAGATACTGCAGCTCTACATTAAAACAACCGCTTGCGGCAAGATAAACTGAGGCGCCTATACTAACACCTTCCCCGGACTTAGGCTGGTAAATATCTGCATTTAAATCTACCTTGCTCATATTAAGATTTGAGTACTCTTCCTTCAGAGCTACGTCAATAAAACTCTTAAGATTATGTTCTATAGGAGCGCCTGATTCTATCTCGCTAAGTCTATCCTTTACCGACTGCAGAATCTCAGGAAACTCTAAGCCTGCCTTACCGATAATTTTATCATAAGTATCCTTAGCTAAGGATACTTCCCCTTCCCATTGATATAACAAACCAAGTTGATACAGGCTTAACAAATAATAAACTCCCGGCTGCCCTTTCTCGGATAGTTTATTAAAATATTCCCTGCCTGCTTTTAGGTCTCTTAACGCATAAGTGGAAATAACCCCGGATTTAAAAACAGCCTCGTCAAAATATCGGCTTTTTGTATAATTTTTTGATAATAAAACGTAGAGATCTCTTGCTTCCAGGTACTCCTTATTTTTCTCTAAGTTAAAGGCGCGTATATAGATTAGCTCCTCGTCAAATGAAGAAATCCCTAATAAATTCTCTATTATCTTAAATACCTTCTCGGCATACAGCCAATCATGGGAACCTGCGTCTTTATAGGAAAAAAGCAAGGCGATCTCCTTTAATTCCTGCAATAGCTTATCCTGAGGGAAGTCCTTGCTGATCCTTTGGATATAAATATCGTAAATATTTTCAGAGATATCCAGATTGCCTTCTTTGTAGAATCCAACTGCGATCTCTTTAAGTGCGCTATCCTTTATATCGGAGTTTACTAACGACTGCGCATAAAGTTTATACAATTCTTTGGCAGAGGCCTTCTCTTCGTAAGCAAACAGACTGTCCGCCACTTCCTTAACCGGGGATATATCTTTACCAGACTCTGCATATTCCAATGCAGAGCTCATTAAACTTGAGAGTGCCCCCTCAACAAAAGCATCCTGCTGGTTCTTATGGAATTTATAGAGCAAAAGCTTAGAATACAGCAACTGCGGGCTGTTTTTAGGCAGGTACTCTATAGCCCTTCCCGTTTCTTTTGTGATATCTTCGCGGTAATCATTGCCTCTGGAAAAATATTCATCCCAACCCTTACTCTCTTCAAGGTATTGAAGCTGCTGATAGCGGCTTAAGGCTATATTATAACTTAAAGATGGGGCAATATCCTTATTCTCCGGGCAAAAGCTCCTTAATAAATCTACGAACTCTGAATACCTATGCTCCTTAAAGTATTTCTCCCTTACATTAACCAGACAGTTATTAGCGGCCACTTCATCCTTATTCTCGCAGGCACATTTCTCAAAGTCCTTTTCTTCACTGGCTTGGGCAAGCAAGCAAAAAGAACCTGCGGTCATCAGGATAAAGAAGGCAATTACAGAAAATAATAATAGTCCTAAACTTTTATTTTTCATTTTTTGTCCCTCTTTACATTTAGATCCGGATTCTTCCAGAACTCCCGTATAACATAATAGGCCTTACGCGGTATGCGTTTGTTTAATCCATTCTCCATCTCTGTAGATAAGGCCACAATCCCAAACCATTCTTCATTCATATTCTTATTACCTTCTGCTTTTATATCAAAATAATAGCTGCTATTAGACCAGTTTGATTCTGTATCGTGCACACTCCAGCTATCCGGGTTGTACTCATCGTGTTTCCACCATTCATCGCTCCATTCAAAGATTGCCCCGCCCAGGCAATTTCCGGATCCCTTTTCGTTACCGGCCAGGTTTTCATAAACCTGGCGCCACTGCGACTCCAGAAAAAAAGCCTGCATATTTTGATCTTCTTTCTTAAGATAAGCATCGTAGGCATCCGCGCCTAATTCCGAAATAAGAATCGGTTTGTCAAATGTCATCTTAAGAGATTTAAAAAGGTTGCCGAAAGTCCTGCCCCTATAAATTATGCAGGCAACTAAATCTATGTCCGGTGCATATTCTTTCGCAATCTCCAGGCCTAAGAGCTCTCCGTTACCTAATGCCACCGGGTGCTCTTTATCAATTTTCTTTATTTCAAGTGCTAAATCATTTACGAAAGAATAATAAATCCTGGCGCGCATCTCTCTCTGCTTCTGAGGATTGGGCTCTTTATCAATCTCCGGGCTACTCCAGGGATTAACATTGCCGAAACAAGAATAGTTATTTTCATTCCCCAACACCCACATTAAAACTCCGGGCTCATCTTTATAAGATCTGATCATCTCCAGTACTTCTTCTTTAACCTTTCTCTGGAACCTCTTATCGCCATAGAAAGGGCAGGGATATTCCCAAAACCCAAGCCAGCTTCCCAATATAGTACGTATACCGTGCTTCTCGTATAATTCACGGATAACCCTTTTTACGTGTTCTGAATTATTAGGGGACTGATAGATTCTTACCGTATTAACCCCCATCTCCTGCATTAGTTTTCCATCTACTTCCCAGGGTTTATTAGGGTCTGACCACCAGTCGTATTCATGATTCTGTCCTATAGGAATAGGGTTGTAGCAGACACCCTTTATAATATAAGGCCTGCTATTTACAACCAGCTGGTAGTGCCCATTCTTAAGTTGCTTGATAAAAACCTTTGGCCTCCTAGAACAATCCACCCTGGAGAGCAACGCCAATAAAAATAAACTACAGGCCGCAAGGAGAAAAAACTTGCGACCTGTAGTTTTAGTTATGAAACTATTTTTGTTATTCGAATTTGATTTCATCCAGATAAAACACGGCGCCTTCAGGATTATTGTCTACATTAACAGCCCAGCAAAAACCACCGATAATATAGGACATATCCTTGCCCTTTAAATCAATGGTATATTTGGTCCACTCTTTATTTAATATTACCGGACCGATAACGGCAGAATCAGAATCAGAAAATTCACCCATTATCCCTCCGACCTTAAACTCCTCAATGCGCTCTCCCCCCTTTTCGCCCTTTGCCCAAAACGTCAGGCTGGCTGCCTGAGATAGGTCAAAACCCGCATCAACATTACCCCAGTTATTTGCCGGATTCTGCCAGAATATGCC
>JAKQSG010000142.1 GCA_029563245.1 Candidatus Omnitrophota bacterium | reverse complement strand
TAGTCTTGGGGTTATCCGGATCTACGGCAACTGACTTGGCATTTAACAATTCTCTACCAATATTCTCCCAGGCATCTTCCCCCTGAGAAAGGCCTGCCGATGTAAATAAAAAACAGGCTACTGCTGCAAAATAAAAAAAGTGTTTCCTCTCCATTTTTGCACCTCCTGCCCTAATAGACGCAAGAGGTAGCAAAATCTAACATAAAAAAAGGCGCCCTCTTAAGTTATAAAAGGGCGCCCTAAGGTGCTTAACTAAACTACCAAAAAAGTTCTCTCATCTTCTGATCAGCGCGATTATACGCATATTCAGGCTTCATCACCGGCTTATCATAGGAGGGGATAAAGAAAGTAAAGGTATCAAACAAAGCTGTCCCTGCCCTGACTACGCTGGTAATAGTCCCATGAACTATACCAACCGTAGCTCCCATAGCAGGATCCTGTTCCTTAGATACCCTGGCTACCTCTGCCGGCAACTCCATCCAAAAAGTTGCTCCGTTAATTACCCCTCTCTCCAGCTTATTAAGCGGGCTTTCTCCGTAAGGAATCTTATCCGCATCAATAACGCTAAGATTCTGAATACTCCCAAATTCCACATATTCATCGCCATCATAATCAGCCCAAACAGTAATGTTCAGGGCCAAAACAAGAACCAGACCAAAGATCAAACCAAAAAGTATATTTTTACTCATCTTACCCCTCCTTTTTGCTAATTATGACCCTTAATCCTGCTTATATACTCCTTGAGCCTCAATTTCAGGCTACCAGGAGAATCTATATTATCACCTGAAATACCCGCCTCCATGGCAAAATCAATTAATCCGCGCAGTATTTCATTATAAGAAAGCTTATGACCGGTAGAGAAAAGGGCATCTTTCCCCATTTTATCCAAGAAATCTATCTCTTCGCGGCCCAACATCGTTATTACCCTATGCGCTGTAATCTGCCGTTCGACTTTCTTCATATTTTACACCCCCTTTCGATAAAGTCAAGGCCTAATTACAGGCCTAAGCCGGCATCCCTAAGTATAACCTTATGGCCTGCAAGAAATTAAGATGTTTTTTATTATTTCTTTTCCCTCTTTTTACTACCCTGCGGTTCATTCTCTTCATTTTCTCGCTCCTCTCTTTTTAGCTGTGGCTGGTGGTTAATAAAAAACCCGGAATAACTCAAGGTTACGCCGGGACAGGAGACAAAAAAACCCTAAAAGGAGATCTTAGGGTCAATCCTTTTGGTAGCCCCTCTAGCCTTTTAAACTGGCCAGGTAGCTTTGCGTCCCAGCATTGCTGCTAGTTTGCCTTTATCACTAGGAATAGCTAAAATTGTCAAAGTGTCAATTTACACTTTTAGTATAACATATTCTTACCATATTGTCAAGCCAGGCTAATTTAAGCTAAGAATCTCTTTTTTTACCTCCTCATAAGCCAAGGGGTTAATAACTCCGTAGATCTCCTGCGCCTTGCGTAAAAAATCCTTGGATTTCTTAATTCTGCCTAATTTCTTGTGCAAAAGACCCAAATTATAGTTGGATTCGGCTATATCCG
>JAKQSG010000124.1 GCA_029563245.1 Candidatus Omnitrophota bacterium | reverse complement strand
ATATTAATTCCGCTTGCCCTGATAGCGATAATTTCATTATCACTGGATAGTCTTCCCAGAGAGATAAGGATTGCCACTAATATAGATATAGGAAGTGCATAGGTGACAATATAGGGGGTAAGAAGAATGAAAACCTTTGCTACGCTGAAAATGTCCACGCCTTTATTGATAACAAGGTCAGCAATTTTCTTTAAATTTCCCACTACAATCATAATAAAGCTTAGGACACCCAGGGTAAGCAGGAATGGGCCGGTGAATTCCTTTAATAAGTAGTTACGTAATATTCTCATTTTTTAATTAGCCAAGGTTAATACGAATACGGTTTGCGCACCCGCGTTTTTTAATGTCAGGGCGGCCTCTGAAGAAGTGGCGCCTGTGGTGAGCACATCGTCAATTAATAAAAGGTTTTTTCTATCAAGCATTATATTCTTTCCTACGGAAAAACTCCCTGCTACATTAAGGGCGCGTTGGTGATCTTTCAATTCTACCTGGGCCTTAGTCCTTCGATGCCGAAGGAGAATTCTCGAGTCAATCTTCTTATTGAATTCTTGCGCGATATATTTTCCCAATTCTTCAGATTGATTAAATTCACGTTCCCTGAGCCTGGCGTTATGTAGAGGTATGGGGATTATCAAATCCAGGTAATCCAGGGGAATACTGTATTCTTTGATAAAGTTAATCATTATACGGCTTAAGGGTCTGGCTAAATTACTTTTGCCCCTGTATTTAAATTCATGTATAAGTTTCTTTGCCACTCCTTCATAGATACAAGGGGAGAAGGCGCGATCAAAATGAAGTCTTCTTCTAATGCAACCCGGACAGATGTTTTTATTAAAATTTTCTTTTTCAAGATGCCTTCCGCATATTACACAAAACGGAGGCAGGTTAACTTTTATCTGAGAGCAGCACCTTTTGCATATTAACTCTTCGTCTGCCTCTTTGACCTTATCTTTGCAGGCTAAGCAAGTTTTAGGATAAATTATATCCTTTAAACCACGCAATAAACTCCGCAACATGGATTTATGATAACAACTAATTTATGCTTTGTCAATCTTTCCCGCCCCTTCCTTTTAAATAGGGACAGCGACCATTTTTTTTCAAAAATGGTCGCTGTCCCTATTTATTAGTTCTATTTTGAATTGACAGTAGCCTCTTTGGATAGTAAAATAATTCTCATGGAAAATAATGAGCTTAGAGAATTGAAGGGAAGGCTTTTAAAGCTGCTTGAAAAGGAGGCATTGCGCCGGGGAGACTTTACGCTCTCAAGCGGTAAAAAGAGCAATTATTATTTAGACGGGAGGGTAATTACCCTAACTCCCGAAGGCGCATATCTTATCGCCAATATAATACTTAAACTTTGTGAAGGCAAGGCTATCTCTGCTATCGGAGGGCCGACTCTAGGGGCAGACCCCATAGTAGGGGCTTTGGGTGTAATCAGCCATATAAAGGGGGTTGCGCTTAAGACATTTATCGTAAGGAAGGCCGCCAAAGAGCATGGCGCCCGTCGTCAGATTGAGGGGCCGCCATTAATAAAAGGTGACAAGGTACTTTTGATTGATGATGTAGCAACTACCGGCAAGGCCTTAATCGAAGCTAAAGAAACACTGGCAAGAGAGGGGATAGACTGCTCGCTTGCCATGGTAATTGTGGACAGATGCGAAGGTGCCGGGGAGAATCTAAGTAAGGCAGGATTAAAGCTTGAGTCAATATTTACTATAAGGGACTTCGGTCTTTAGGTATTCTTGTGCAGAATAAAAAAATAGCCGTTGTCGGCGCAGGGCCCTCAGGAATGATGGCGGCAATCAGAGCCAGCCAGTTTAACCAGCGAGTTACTCTCTTCGAGAAAAATCCTTTTTTCGGTAAAAAGCTTCTTTTAAGCGGTAAGGGGCGTTGCAATATCACTAATGCCTGTAATCTAGATTTATTCCTGTGCCGTTTTAGTAAAAACGGCCAATTTCTTAGGAACGCTTTTGCAAAATTCTTTAATCAGGATCTGATAAATTTCTTTGAGGATAGGGGTCTGGAATTAAAGGTAGAAAGGCAGATGCGGGTATTTCCTTCCACAGATAGTTCAGAAAGTATACTCGAGGTTTTAAATAATGAATTAAAAAGAAATAGGGTGGAGATTATCTGTAAAACGAGAATTAAAGATATTCTCGTTGAGAATGGAATGGTTAAGGGGGTACTGCCTGAAGGGAGCAGCCCTGTTTTCTTCGATGCTGTTATTATGGCTACCGGAGGATTATCTTACAGCTTTACGGGTTCTGACGGAGAAGGAATGAGAATTGTCCAAGATAAAGGCCATAGTATTGTTTGCCTCAGGCCGGGCCTTGTCTCCCTCAAGGTAAGCGAAAAGTATCCTAAAGTATTGGAAGGGTTGACTCTTAAGAATATACGGCTCAGATTCCGTTGCGAAAAAAAAGAGATCCTCTCCGAGGTGGGAGAAGCAGTTTTCACAAGAAATGGAGTCTCCGGACCGCTGGTAATAAGTTTAAGCGGTGGGATAATAGACTGGCTTAATGATAAGAAAAACGTAAGTCTTGCAATAGACCTTAAGCCCGGGTTAACCTTGGAGCAGGTGGATAACCGTTTGTTAAGAGAGCTAAGGACGAAACCGAAAAAAGGGATAAGAGCCATAATGAGAAGCCTCTTGCCCGGAAAATTGGCGGATTTAATCTTAGGGATAGTTAAGATAGGCCCCTTAGTTAAGGCTAACCAGGTTAATGCTGCCCAGAGAAGTAGTATCGCCGGCATTCTTAAGGGCTGGCAATTAACTATCAGTGGTTTCGGTTCCATAGAGGAAGGGATGGTAACCAGAGGGGGGGTTTCTCTGAAGGAAATCAATCCGCGCACTATGGAATCCCGGCTTATTAAAGGGTTATATCTATGCGGGGAGATGATTGATATAGACGGGGATA
>JAKQSG010000111.1 GCA_029563245.1 Candidatus Omnitrophota bacterium | reverse complement strand
AAAGCTACCAATGATTGTTCTTTGCTGGTTATTGAAAAAGAGGATTTTGATTTTGTCCTATCTAAGATCCCAAGGTTGGCAGTTGATTTAAGCCGGATGCTCTCGCGCAGGCTCAAACGTAAAGATATACACCAGAAGAGTATATTTGAGAGTACGGCTATTTCGGTATTTAGCTCTTATTCGCGGGTAGGCAAGACAATTTACGCCTTGAATTTAGCCTTAAGCCTGCATAAGGAAACGCGTAAGTCTGTGATTATCCTGGATATCCTGCCACAAGATAAGGTACATAGTTTGCCCGGCAGGCTTAAGATCAGAGGGCAAAAAAGTTTTAACCTATCCAAGAATTTTGCGGACAATCCCTCATCAGTCAGGGATTTTATTCTTAAGACCGAGTTTGGTATAAGCCTGATCTGTTTCTATTATGACCCCGCAGACGAGTCTTGTGTTAAAAGGCTGGTGGGGGTTTTAAGCATACTGGTTAATGATTACCATTATCTTGTCTTAGATTTGCCTTCTTCGATGGATAGAAACATCTTCAGCATATTAAACCAATCGGACATAATCCATCTTTTAAGCGGTCCAGACGATTTAGACTTAAAGAAAACCCATAATCTTACGCAAAGATTAATGGAGGAGTTTAAATTTCAACAAGAAAAAATAAGTATAATTATTAACGAGTATAAGTTATCGCGGATAACCCCGATAGAGCAAAGCCAGATATTAGGTAGAAGCATATTTGCGACACTCCCCAGGATAGATTTCAGTTCTTCTGACAGGCTGGTGCTGGAAGACCCTTTCGGCGAATACGCAAAGGCAGTGCGCAGAATCTCCCGCTATATAGGAGAATCAATGGTGGGGTTAGTATTGGGGGTAGGCGTAGGGTATGGTTTTTGCCATATCGGCGTGTTGAAAGTTATAGAAGAGGAAAATATCCCCATTGATATTATAGCAGGATCGAGTATCGGGTCATTAATCGCAAGCCTTTGGGCTACTGGCAGGTCGAGTTCCGAAATACTAGATATTACCAGTGAATTCAGGGAGCCCAAGCATATTTGGGGATTAATTGATTTAACTATCCCGCAGTTAGGTTTTATAAAGGGGAACAAACTGCATAAATTTCTGAAGAAATACCTTAAAGATAAAACTTTCTATGATGTGCGTATGCCTTTGAAGATTATTGCCAGTGACGTAAAAAGAAAAGAGCCGCGCGTCTTAGATAAAGGCTTACTTGTGGATGCGGTTATGGCCAGCTGTGCTATGCCGGGGGTATTTAAGCCATTCCGTTTTAAGGAGGACCTGCTTTTTGATGGAGGGGTAATTAATCCTTTACCGACGGAACCTCTTTTTAAGATGGGGGTAAAGAAGATCATCGCAGTAAATGTTACTCCTTCCCGGGAGGATGTATTGCGGCAGTATGAAAGAATAAAAGAAGATATGAAACTTAATCTGGTAGGGGGTTTTAAGAAGAAAAACTGGTTTAGCCTAAGGAATTATTTTAAAAATGCCTTTGGAACTAATATACTGGATAT
>JAKQSG010000018.1 GCA_029563245.1 Candidatus Omnitrophota bacterium | reverse complement strand
CAGTTAAGCCCTCTACGGTAGCGTTAATGGAGATTGCTTCCGGCAAGGTACAGACTAAGAAATCCAAACAGAAAGAATAAATAGGTGAAAGCAAAAGAAGTTATTCTGGGTGTAACGGCGAGTATAGCAATTTATAAGGCTTGTGATTTGGTACGCCGTCTTAAGGAGAAGGGTTATTCTGTTACGGTAATCCAAAGCAGCGAATCCGAACAGTTGGTTAGCCCGCTTCTCTTTCAAAGCCTCAGCGGCAACAAAGTATACCGCGGCCTGTTCGATATGCCGCATGCCTGGGAGATTGAACATATTAATCTGGCGGATAAGGCGGATTTAATTTTAATTGCTCCGGCAACTGCAAATATTATTGCTAAAATTGCAAATGGTATTTGTGATGACTTGTTAACTTGTGTCGTGGCAGCAGCAAAATCTCCTGTTTTGATCGCACCGGCGATGAACGAAAATATGTACAAAAATAAGATCACGCAGATTAATCTAAAAAAACTAAGCTCTCTAGGTTATAAGTTTATCGGGCCTAAAGCAGGAAAGCTGGCTTGCGGCAAGACAGGAGCAGGTTGTCTGTCTGAGGTGGAAGATATTGTTAAGAGGGTAAGGGACTTTTGTTGATATTGATATAGTTTGATGGCGTGGTAGCCAAGTGGTAAGGCAACGGTCTGCAAAACCGTTATTCACCGGTCCGAATCCGGTCCACGCCTTAAAAGACTGCGGGCAAGTGGTGGAATGGCATACACGACAGACTTAAAATCTGTTGGCCGCAAGGTCGTAAGGGTTCGACTCCCTTCTTGCCCATTAAATCAAAGGAGGAGGCATGAAAAAAACTTTTCTTATCGCTTTTGCAGCCTGTTTTCTTTACGGTTGTGCGACTACTGGATCACAGCATATTGTAGATGACTCCAAGGTAGCCCAGATACAAAAGGGATCCTCTACTAAGGAAGATGTGCGTTTTTTGCTGGGGTCGCCGACGAAGGTTGATTTTACGGATGGCGGTTTTGAGGTTTGGGAGTACGTGTATTCCAAATCTCAGACCCGGGCGACATCCTTTCTTCCTTATGTAGGAGTTGTGGTTGGAGGAAGTGATTCGATTACCCACACCTTAACCGTGCAGTTTACGGATGAGGGGGTTGTAAATAATATCGGGCGCGGCAAGGTTGCCGGAAAAGGCGGCTCGGTATTTGATTAGGATATAAATTAGGGCTCATAGCTCAGTTGGTTAGAGCGTTGCGTTGACATCGCAAAGGTCAGAGGTTCAAGTCCTCTTGGGCCCACATAAAATATGAACTTAGAAACCCTAAGACATTCTTGTGCTCATGTTTTGGCTTCTGCAGTAAAGGAGCTTTGGCCGGATACTAAGCTGGCAATCGGTCCAGCCATAGAGGACGGATTTTATTATGATTTTGACAGGCCGGGCGCTTTTTCCGATGAGGACCTTTTGAGGATTACCCAAAAGATGCAGGAAATAATATCGAGAAACGAAACTTTTATTAGGGACGAACTATCCCGTGATGATGCCATAAGATTATTCCAGGGGATAAAAGAGGATTACAAGGTAGAGTTGATCAATGCCATTCCTGATGCGGTAGTATCCATTTACAGGACCGGAGAAACTTTTGTAGATTTATGCCGCGGCCCGCACATTGAATCTACCGGCCAGATTAAGGCCTTTAAGCTTCTCTCTGTAGCCGGAGCGTATTGGCACGGCATAGAGACAAATCCCATGTTGCAGAGGATTTACGGCACTGCCTTTGCCACTAAGAAAGAATTAGATAGTTATACCCATAACCTGGAAGAGGCTAAGTTGCGGGATCATCGCAAGATAGGTCCGGCGGTGGGATTGTTTGATATATACCATGAAGAGGCCGGGGCCGGCCTGGTCTTCTACCATCCTAAGGGAGCAATTTTGCGTACTATCGTGGAAGATTATGAGAAGAGAGAGCATCTAAAACGTGGGTATCAAATAGTAATAACCCCCCATATTATGCAGTCTCAGCTTTGGAAGACAAGCGGTCATTATGATTATTATAAAGATAACATGCACATTTTCAAAATAGACGAACAGGAGTATGTCCTCAAGCCGATGAATTGCCCCGGGCACATTTTAATTTATAAATCTAAGACAAGAAGCTACAAGGATCTGCCAATACGACTTTTTGAGCTGGGTACGGTTTACCGTCATGAGAAGGCCGGCGTTCTTCATGGTCTGCTTCGTGTACGCGGGTTTACTCAGGATGATGCGCATATATTTTGTTTGCCGCAGCAGTTGCGTAGCGAGATTAAGGGTATAATTGATTTTGTTTTTGATACTATGAAGGCCTTTGGTTTTAAGGATTGGTCTATAGAGCTTAGCACCCAGCCGCAAAAGCATATTGGTTCTGAAGATGATTGGCAGAAAGCAACCAGCGCGCTAGAGGAGGCCTTAAAAGAAAAGGGGTTAAGGTATGATATTAATGCGGGAGACGGGGCTTTTTACGGCCCTAAAATAGATATCAAGCTCAAGGATGCATTA
>JAKQSG010000012.1 GCA_029563245.1 Candidatus Omnitrophota bacterium | reverse complement strand
CTGGTAAACCCCGCCCTTGTGCCCAAGAAGCCTTTCTATCCGGATAAGCCCAGAAATTATATGATAGGAATTGTTTTAGGGGTTATATTCGGAATGGGCCTTGCTTTTATCATTGAACACCTGGATACCTCTATCGGCAGGGTTGATGATATTGAAAATTTTATAAAAGTAAATGTCTTGGGGATAATTCCATATTGTAATTTTGGGCGCAAAGGAGAGGGCAAGAAAGGTCTCGGTAAACGAAGACCTTGGTTTAAGTTTAAGAAAAGAGACGATGAGGATACGCAAGTAAAGAGTGTTCTTGAGATTGAGAAATCAGAAGATTCGTCTTTATTTTTTGAGGCCTTGCGTATCCTGGGGGTTAATCTCCAGATGCTTTTTGGCAACGAAGGTTCTAAAATAAAGAATAAGATTATCATGATTACCAGCTGTAAACCTGATGAAGGTAAATCTACAATTGCCTCGGCTTTAAGTATTGTTTTGGCGCAGATGGGGCATCGTGTGTTGGTTTTGGATACTGATGTCCGCAGGGCACATCTGCATACTAATTTTGGAATAACGGATAAGAAGAGCGGCTTTACAGATATACTGACTGAAAAGGTTTCTGTGCAAGAGGCGGTCAAGACCGCTACCGATATAATGCTGGGCTCGGTCAATGTGGATAAGTTATTTGATAAGCCTTGGATTAATAATATAAATATTATTACTGCAGGCTCTACTTCTTCTAACGCCATTAATCTTTTTAACAGTGAAAAGCTCGATAAGCTTTTGGACTATTGTAAGGATAATTACGATGTAGTTTTAGTGGATACCTCTCCGATCTTGGCGGTCAGCGAACCCTCTATTCTTTTGAATAAGGTTGAGGGTGTGCTGTTGGTTTACAGGGTAGGTTTTGCCTCCAGGATTGCCCTGCGCCGGGCGAAAATTCAGATTGAGAATATCCGCGGGGCAGGCTCTTTATCCGGTGTAGTTTTAAATAACGTTACTCCCGAGATAAGCGTGGCAGATAGTTATTATTACCAGAGAAAATATTATAACCTTGAAGACAGGAAAGTAAATAATCCGCAGAAGGATATAGCCGAGGGTAAAAATGTATAAGCAATTCTGGGGGTTAAATGAAAAGCCTTTTGAAAATACCCCTGATCCTAAATTTATATATTACTCCAGGCAGCACGAAGAGGCATTGACCAGAATGCTCTATGCAATAAAGGAGGGGAAGGGAGCGGCAATGCTTACCGGTGAATACGGTTGCGGTAAAACAATTCTAAGCAGGATAGTGATAAACGATTTGATTAAGAGTGATGATTTTGAGGTCGCGTTAGTAATACATCCGCGTTTAACCCCGGTAGAGTTTATGGAGGAGATAATCTACCAGCTTAAAAACGAACATGTTAAAGGTTCGAAGCCCAAAATCCTGCATGCCTTGCAGGAAACAATTTATGAGCACTATCGCCAGAATAGGAGAACAGTTATCATTATAGATGAGGCCCAGCTTATAGACAGCGAAGAAGCTTTTGAGGAGCTGAGGCTTTTGCTTAATTTCCAGCTTAATGACCGCTTTCTGATAACTTTAGTTCTTATAGGGCAGCCGGAGTTATTGCCCAAGGTCTCTTCTATCCCGCAACTTGACCAAAGGATTGGGGTCAAATATCATTTGTCTGCATTAGATGAGGAAGAGACAAAGAATTATATACAATA
>JAKQSG010000119.1 GCA_029563245.1 Candidatus Omnitrophota bacterium | reverse complement strand
ATCTTAAATCATTTACCGACGACAGCAATAAATTCGTGAAAAAAGGATCTCTTGAGCAGGAGTATACTATATCGCGAGATTTGCATTGCTGGGAGGTTGATTTGACGTTGAATAATAAAAGAAACGACGGCTCGGGGATATTTGTTGTATTCAGGCTGAAAGCATTCCCTGAAGCAGAGTTCAGTTTTGACCAGAGTTATAACAAGCCTCGCTCAGGTGCACAGTAAGATTAACAAGCGGGGGAAGGAAAAAATGTCTTTTCTTGATGAGTTCAGAGTAAGAATAAAGAAAAAGAATCTCAAGGTTGCTGTGGTAGGTTTAGGATATGTAGGTTTGCCTTTAGCCATAGAATTTGCCAAAAAGGGTTTCTTGGTTTTTGGGGTAGAGATAGATAAAGATAGACTGGCCCACCTTAAGAAAAGAGAGACTTATATAAGCGATGTTACCTCAAAAGAACTCAAGGCTGTCCTGGTGCCCAAAGGGTTAATTCCTTGCGGAGATTTCAAGTCATTAAGGCATGCTGATGTAGTTATTGTCTGTGTCCCTACTCCATTAAAAAGAAAATACCATCCAGACATTTCTTTTATAAAAGAGGCAATTGAGTCTATCTCTCGTAACTTAAAACGCGGTAGCTTAATCATCTTGGAAAGCACTACCTATCCAGGGACCACAGAAGAGGTTATTCTTCCGTTGTTAGAAAAAAGAGGATTAAGGCATGGAGAGGATTTCTTCCTTTGTTTTTCGCCAGAGAGAATTGACCCCGGGAATCTCAGGTATCCGGTCTCTAGAATCCCCAAGATTATCGGAGGAATAAGTAAAGATGCGGGTTTGTTGGGTAAGGCGGTATATGAGGTAATCGTAGAGAGGGCGGTTATGGTTTCTTCTACCCGTGTTGCTGAAATTACTAAGTTGTTAGAAAATACCTTCCGAATTGTCAATATAGGCCTGGTAGATGAAATGGCGATGATGGCCCATAAAATGAATATAGATATCTGGGAGGTTATTGATGCCGCCTCAACTAAGCCCTTTGGTTTTATGCCTTTTTACCCGGGCCCCGGAGTGGGGGGGCACTGTATTCCTAAGGACCCTCTTTATTTATACTGGAAGGCAAAGAAATTCGGATTCCGTTCCCGTTTTATTAAGCTTGCTTCGGATGTGATATCTTTTATGCCTGGTTATGTGGTAAATAGGGTGGAGGCGCTACTTAGAGATAGAGGGATAGATTTATCTAATTCTAATATTTTGATTATCGGGGTTACTTATAAGAAGGACATCAAGGATTTAAGAAAGTCTCCTGCTTTGGATATAATTGAGATTTTAAAAAAGTCTAAGGCAAAGGTAGCTTATCATGATCCCTTGGTGCCTTATTTGAAGTTCCCTAACCTTAATCTTAAATCATTGATGCTTAATAAAACAACCCTGAGAAAATTTGATTGTACGATTATTGCCACCAATCACTCCTTTATTGATTACGGTTTAATCTTAAATCATTCAAAGAGCATATTTGATACGCGTAATGTATATATAGGTAAGGCAAAAGGGAATATCGTAAGGCTATGAGTAAATTTCTTGTTACCGGAGGCGCGGGTTTTATCGGCTCCCATATTGTTGAAGCATTGGTAAAGAGGGGAGATTCAGTCAGGATTTTAGATAATTTTTCAACCGGCAAGAAAGAAAATTTAAGGGGCCTGAAAGGCAGGTTAGAAGTTATGCGGGGGGATATTCGCTCTAAGGCAAATTGCGTTAAGGCCTGCCGGGGAATGGACTTTGTATTACATCAGGCGGCATTAAGGAGCGTGCCTAAATCAATGAATAACCCCAAGGAGTACAACGATGTTAATATCAATGGTACGCTTAATATGCTGGAGGCAGCTAAAGAAAATAAAGTAAAGCGTTTTGTATTTGCTTCTTCAAGCTCTGTCTATGGAGATGTTTCAAGCTTTCCGGAAAACGAATCTTTATCCCCACAACCGATATCGCCTTATGCGTTAAGCAAAATATCCGGAGAGTATTACTGTAGGATATTCACCCATCACTACAGGCTGTCAACAATTGTTTTACGCTATTTCAATGTTTTCGGTCCGAGGCAGGCGTTGGATGATGAATATGCAGTAGTTGTGCCGAAATTTATTAACGCTATTCTAAATAATGAACGCCCGCCTATTTATGGAAACGGAAGGCAATCCCGTGATTTTACTTTTGTCTTTAATGTGGTTAATGCCAATCTTCTTGCCGCAAAAAATAACCGGGTTAAACACGGTGTTTTTAATATTGCCTCGGGGAGAGATTATTCGGTTCTTGATTTAGCGCGGATGATAAATGTTATCTTGCGTAAGAATATAAAGCCTATTTTTCTTAAGAAGCGCCCCGGGGATGTGTTTAGGACTCTCGCTGATTTATCGAATTCAAAAAAGGAATTAAATTACCAGCCCAAATATAGCCTCGCTCAGGGGTTAAGGATTACTATTTCCGCAAGCCTTATAAAAATAGCAAAAAATACTTGACAAACTCCTCTAGTTAGTATATATTCTATTGCTTACGTAAATCTCTGTAGTTACAATACATAAATCGTAAGGAAGCGAAATTAAATTAACTAAGAATTCTCAGGAGAATTCTTATGGGGTATTTTTTTATTTTCTCAATGTTGCCGACTAAGGCTCTTTTAGCAAAATGCTGGAGTAGCTCAGTTGGCAGAGCACGTCCTTGGTAAGGACGGGGTCACGAGTTCAATTCTCGTCTCCAGCTTAAAATATTAATATATGCGAGAGATAATTACACTAGAGTGTACGGTTTGCAAGAATAGAAACTATACGACGACAAAGAACAAAAAATTGCATCAAGATAGGCTTGAGATTAGTAAGTTTTGCAGGTCCTGTCATAAGCATACCCCTCATAAGGAGATAAAATAATTTTTAGGGGCGTCGGTTAATGGCAAACCAACGGTCTCCAAAACCGTGACTGCAGGTTCAAGTCCTGCCGCTCCTGTAATTTAAAAGGGGCAGGGAATAGTTTATGAATATAATTGCAAAGCCGATAAGTTTCTTAAAAGAGGTAAAGTTAGAATTGAGCAAGGTAGCCTGGAGCACCCGCAGGGAGCTTTTGGCTTCAACTATAGTTGTAATAGTAGTTACAGTTTTATTGGGGATATTTATCGGATTAATTGATGCCGTTCTCTCAAAGCTATTAACACTTTTATTTAAATAATGAAAAGCTGGTATGTCGTTCATACTCAAACAGGTTTAGAGGATAAAGTCAAGACGACTTTGGAGAATAAGATTGCAGTTTCCGGGTTAGGGGAGCTTATCTCTAGCGTTATTATCCCCACTGAGCAGATTTCGGAAGTTCGCTCGGGTAAGAAGAAGATATCTCAGAGGAAATTTTTCCCCGGGTACCTTTTAGTTGAGATGGAACTCAATGAAAAAACCTACCTATTTGTTAAGACTTCCCCAGGCGTTACAGGATTTATAGGCCTAGGGAAGAAACCTATGCCTCTGCCGCAGGAAGAGGTAGATAATATACTGAGAAAGACCAAGGATACTCAGGTTAAGCCAAGCCCTAAAGTTGTTTTTGAAAAAGGCGAGCAGGTAAGGGTTACCGACGGTCCATTCCAGAATTTTAACGGCACCATCGATGAGATACACCCCGAAAAAGGAAAGATAAAGGTAAGTGTTTCAATATTTGGCAGGGCAACCCCCGTAGAATTAGAATATTGGCAGGTGGAGAAAATATAATGGCAGTCAAAAAAGCAATTAAGGCTCAAATTAAACTTCATGTTCCAGCGGCTCAGGCTAACCCTGCGCCTCCGGTGGGTCCGGCATTAGGCCAGCACGGCGTGAATATAATGCAGTTTTGCAAGCAATTTAATGATCAGACTAAGGGCAGGGATGGGTTGATACTGCCGGTGGTTATTAATGTTTATGAAGACAGGACCTTTACCTTTATTATTAAGAGTCCTCCTTCATCCGTTTTACTTAAGCGTGCGGCTAATTTAGCTAAGGCATCGGGGATAAGCGGCAAAGAGATTATAGGAAAGGTTACCAGAAAGCAGGTAGAGGAGATTGCTAAGCAGAAAATGTCCGATTTGAATACCTCAGATATGGAGCAGGCTATTAAGGTTATCACGGGAACTGCCCGTAGCATGGGTATTGTTGTTGAGGGCTAGGAGAGGGAATGAAAGAACACAGTAAAAGGTATGAAGAGTCCGTTAAGCAGGTAGATAAGGGGAAGACTTACCAGCTTAAAGAAGCAATCGGCTGCCTGAAAAAAATGGCGCCTGTGAAATTTGATAGCTCCGTAGATTTGCATTTCCACTTACTGGTTGATACTAAGAAATCGGATCAAATGGTGCGCGGTACGGTTATCCTCCCTCATGGTACCGGTAAAAAGGTCAGGGTTGCAGTGTTTTGCAAAGGGGAACACGAGAGAATCGCCCGCGGGGCAAATGTCGATTATGTCGGAGGACTCGAGCTTATTGAGAAAGTTGCGGGAGGCTTTCTTGATTTTGATTGTGCTATTTCAACTCCGGAGATGATGAAAGATCTTAGCAAGCTAGGTAAGATCTTGGGGCCTCGCGGGCTTATGCCCAGCCCTAAGACAGGTACGGTTACCAACGATATATTAAAAGCGATCGAAGATGTCAAGAGGGGGAAGGTGGAATTCAGAGTAGATAAGCAAGGGGGCGTGCATTTAGCCGTCGGCAAGCTTTCATTTAGCGAAGATAAGCTTTATGATAACGCTTCTAAGGTAATTGAGGCCTTGAGCGAGGCCAGGCCGGCTTCTGTAAAGGGCAAATTTATAATTAGCCTTTCCATAACATCATCTATGAGCCCGGGCTTAAGGCTGGCCATTTAATAAAATATGAAAAAGATAGGATTAGTTTTTAAAGAGGTTTCAGAGAACAGAATTAAGACTACGCTTAAGGATTCTGACGCTGTTTTTATTATAAAGTACTCAGGTGTAGCCAGCCCTGATTTATGTACGTTAAGGCAGACCCTTAAGGGATCCAAGGCCTCTCTTTTTGTAGTAAAAAATAGCGTCGCGCGCAGAGCCTTGAAGGATTCGGGGTTAGAGGTTTTGGTAAAGAATATCGAAGGGCCTTGCGGAATGGTTTTTATTAAGGAAGAGCCTGTGGCTGTTTCTAAGTCGCTTTTTGAATTTGTCAAAGAGCACGAGCAGCTCAAGATAGAGGGCGGTTCTTTAAAAGATAAAGTCTTGGAGAGATCGGATATCGAAGCGATGTCCAAGCTTGCCTCTAAAGAGGTTTTAAGGGCGCAGGTTGTTATGACATTAAATTCGCCAATATCAGGAATAGTAATTACCTTAAACCAGATATTGGCGAAATTTGTTTATTGTATAGATCAGATAAAACAGAAAAAAGAAAGTTAAAAGGAGGAAACAAATGGGAAGCGTAAAATTAGACGATATGATTAAGTCCATAGAAGAGATGACGGTCTTAGAATTATCGGATTTAGTCAAAGCCCTGGAGGAAAAATTCGGGGTGAAGGCAAATATGCCGATGATGGCTGCTCCGGCAGCGGGTGCCCAGGCAGGTGCTGCTCCTGCGGCTGAAGAGAAATCTACCTTTTCGGTAGTTTTAACCAGTGCCGGCGGAAATAAAATCGCGGTTATTAAAGAGGTCCGTACAATTACCAACCTTGGTTTAAAAGAAGCCAAGGATTTGGTTGATGCTGCTCCTAAGCCGTTAAAAGACGGTGCCACTAAAGAGGAAGCAGAAGAGATAAAGAAGAAGCTGGAAGCAGTTGGTGCAACCGTCGAATTAAAATAGCAAAGTAGCGCCATCAGGGGCTGTCCCCGAGGGGCTGTCCCGCGATAAGAATAGCGGTGAATGAGGGACCGGCCGAAAAGGCGGGCTGTAAAAAGAATGATTAAACGTAAAAGCTTTGCAAAACTAAAAGAGGTTTATAATATTCCAAACCTCTTGGATATCCAACTTGAAGCCTTCTATGAATTCTTACAGTTGGATGTTCCTGTGTCTGAGCGCAAGAACCAGGGTTTACAGGAGGTCTTTTCCGAGATTTTTCCTATAGAGAGCCCTAATCGGGAAGTTAAGCTCGAATACCTAAGCTATTCTTTGGGTAAGCCTAAATATAATATCTCAGAATCAAAAATTCGAAGCCTTACCTATGCTTTGCCGCTTAAGGTGAAGTTTCGCCTGACTACTCCTAAGGAGACTAAGGAACAGGACGCATATTTCGGTGAGCTCCCCTTAATGACTAAAACCGGCACCTTTATTATTAACGGCGATGAGCGCGTAGTGGTAAGCCAGTTACAGAGGTCTCCCGGGGTATCTTTTGAAGAAGAAGAACATCCTACCGGGAAAAAGATTTTTTATGGCAGGGTTATACCTTACCGCGGGGCTTGGCTTGAGTTTAAGTATGATCTTACCGAAACTATACTAGCTTATGTTGACCGGCGCAGAAATTTCCCTGCTACCCAGATCTTGAGAATATTGGGTTTTTCCGAAGATAAAGATATTATTGCGGCATTCGGTAAAGAGTACCCTGAAATTATTAATACCCTTAAAAAGGATTACACTAAGAATAAAGAAGAGGCGTACATTGATTTTTACCGTAAGATGCGGCCTACAGAGCCGGTTACAAAAGAGGCTGCCGAAGCTTTGTTTTACAGGTTATTCTTTGATCCTGCCCGTTATGACCTTGAAAGGGCCGGAAGGTTTATATTAAACAGAAAATTAGGTATGAATGTTTCTCTGGAGAAGAGGATACTGGACTCAGATACCATAATTAAAGTAATGGAATATTTAATTAACCTTAATTCAGACGTAGGAAAGATTGATGATATAGACCATCTGGGAAACCGCCGTATCAAAACGGTTGGGGAGTTAGTCCAGAACCAGGTTCGTATTGGGTTAAGCCGCGTGGAGAGGTCTATAAGGGAGCGGTTAAGTTTATTGGGAGAGTTTGATACTCTTAACGTGCATTATCTGATTAATTCCAAGTTGTTATCTAATCAGATACGCGATTTTTTTGCACGTTCCCAGCTTTCTCAGTTTATGGATCAGATAAACCCCTTAGCAGAGATGACTCATAAGAGAAGGTTAAGTGCTTTAGGCCCTGGGGGATTATCACGCGAGCGCGCCGGTTTTGAGGTCAGAGATATCCATCCTTCTCACTATGGAAGGGTTTGTCCTATTGAAACTCCTGAAGGTCCGAATATCGGTTTAATCGCCTCTTTGAGTACCTTTGCAAGAGTTAATACCTTAGGGCTTTTAGAGACTCCTTACCGCAAGGTTGAGGACGGAAGGGTGACTAAAAAGATAGATTATTTAACAGCCGATATAGAAGAAGATAAGGTTATTGCACAGGCTAATGCTGCTTTAGATGAAAATGGTTATTTTGTAGAAAAAGAAGTAGCCTGCCGCTATAAAGATGATTTCCCGAAAGTCCCTGCCAAAGAAGTGCAGTATATGGATGTTTCTCCTAAGCAGTTAGTTTCTGTGGCCGCCTCATTAATTCCTTTCTTGGAGCACGATGATGCAAATAGGGCTCTTATGGGTTCGAATATGCAAAGACAGGGAGTCCCTCTTATGATTACGGAGGCTCCGGTTGTCGGTACTCAAATGGAAGAAAAGGTTGCGCGTGATTCAGGCACTGTAGTTGTCGCCGAAGAGAGCGGTAAGGTAACTAGCGTAGACTCTGCTTCTATTACTGTTGGCAAAAAGATCTATCATTTAAAGAAATTTCTTCGTACCAATAATGATACTTGCTTGAATCAGCGTCCAATCGTTAATCTGGGAGATAGGGTTGAAAAGGGAGATATTATCGCTGATGGCATAGGCACTAAAGGAGGCGAGCTGGCCCTAGGGAAGAATGTTCTAGTGGCTTTTATGCCCTGGCGCGGATATAACTTTGAAGACGCAATCCTTATTAGCGAGAAATTGGTTAAGCAAGACACCTTTACGTCTATTCATATAGAAGAATTTGAGATTGAAGCTACGGAGACTAGGCTTGGCAATGAAGAGATTACTCGCGATATTCCTAATGTTAGTGAAGAGGCCTTAGCTAACCTGGATGAAAACGGAATTATTTGCGTGGGTTCAGAAGTTGCCCCTGGAGATATATTAGTCGGTAAGATTACCCCCAAGACTGATTCGGAACCTTCCCCAGAGGAGCGGCTTTTAAGGGCGATATTCGGAGAGAAGGCCGGAGACGTACGCGATACATCGCTTATAGTGCCTCCGGGTGTAGAGGGTGTGGTTATAGATGTCCACATTTTTTCGCGTAAGGACCGAGGCAGGAAGACTAAAGAAGAAAAGACAAAAGAGTTATCCAAAATACGCGAATTAAAAGCTTATTATAAGCAAGAGATCGAATTTGTTCAAACTGAAAAAATAGTAAGGCTTTCCCAGCTGTTGGGTGTAGATAAGAAGAAGGTTGAGAAATATGATTTTAGCGATAATGAAGAAGCAAAGATCCTGGCGGCTTCTTTTGATGAGCAGGTACAGGAGTTAATTTCAGAAGAAGAGCAGGAAATTGAGAAGGTGAGGCGTGGAGATGAGCTTCCTGCGGGAGTGTTAAAGAGGGTGGTAGTTTATATCGCTACTAAACGCAGGATAGCCGAGGGGGATAAGCTTGCCGGGCGCCATGGAAATAAGGGCGTTGTCGCCAGAATAGTCCCGGAAGAAGATATGCCTTA
>JAKQSG010000113.1 GCA_029563245.1 Candidatus Omnitrophota bacterium | reverse complement strand
GGATAGAAAGACTGCTCTATGGAGGAGACCAGGAAAAGGGCAGAAGAGCATCTACTTATAATACTCCGGGGATTGTGGGTTTAGGAAAGGCCATAGAATTATGCCGTAAGAATATGGATAGCGAAATGAGGGCACAAACAGCACTGCGGGATAGGATAATAAAGGAGATACATAGAAGCATACCCGAGGTTAAGTTGAATGGCCATCCGGATTTAAGGCTTCCTAACAATGTTAATTTTTCCGTAAAATACATTGAGGGCGAGTCAATGCTTCTCAGTTTAGATATGCTTAATATCGCTGTTTCTACGGGCTCTGCCTGTACCTCCAGCTCTCTTGAGCCTTCGCATGTGCTCTTAGGGATAGGTTTAGACCATGCTACTGCGCATGGGTCATTAAGGATAACCCTTGGAAGATGGACGCAAGAAAGCGATGTAGACTACTTTTTAAAGCACTTGCCTCAGATTGTAGAAAGATTGCGCGCTATGTCCCCGCTTTATGAGAAGAAATAATTATGGAAGATAGGATAATTTATCTGCTTAAAAAAGAGCAGGGGTATCTCTCCGGAGAGGAATTAAGCAAAGCTCTGGGGGTAAGCCGTCAGGCATTATGGAAACATATCCAGTCTTTAAAGGAGCTAGGTTTTGATATCACCGCTGTGCCTCACTTAGGGTACCGTCTTATTTCTATTCCGGATAGATTATACGATTTTCAAGTATATCAAGGGCTTAAGACAAAAGATTTCGGAAAGAGGATACTTTATTTTGATTCCCTGAGCTCTACTATGGATATGGCCACCCAGCTTGCGTTAAAAGAGGCTAATGAGGGAACGGTAATCTTGGCGGAGACGCAGGTAAAAGGCAGAGGTAGGTTGGGCAGGATTTGGCATTCCCCTAAATATAAAGGACTATATTTCTCCATAATCTTAAGGCCGAAAATAGCCTTAGAGAAGGCCTCTATAATCACTCTGCTTGCTGCAATCGGAATTTGCGAGGGGATAAAGAATTATTGCGCTTTAGACGTACAGATAAAATGGCCGAATGATCTTATGGTCCGAAACAAGAAACTGGGAGGTATTCTTACTGAAATTAAGGCTGAAGTTGACGAGGTAAATTTTATGGTAATCGGGGTAGGCCTGAATATAAATAACGATAAGAAATCTTTGATATCGCAAGCAACAAGCTTAATGCAGGAAAAGGGTGAAGATTTGAGCCGGTTAGCCGTATTGCAGAGCATATTATACAGATTGGAGGTAAATTACTCTCTTTTTAAAGCTAAAGGTCCCCTTGCAATCGTCGATAAATGGCGTCAGTTTTCGCTTACCCTGGGCAAAAGGGTAAAAGTCTATTCGCATAAAGAGCATATTGAGGGTGAGGCTGTTGATGTTGACTCTGACGGAGGACTCTTAATCAGACTTGATTCTGGGTTAACCCAGAAGGTTTTTGCCGGGGATGTAATACACTGCCGTTAAGGGTTAATGTAAACCAATCTTCTCAAATTAGTTGACAATTACGCGCCAAACTTTATAATAAGCTTATGTTTCATATAAAGGGAGGCGTTTTTTTTGTTTTTTTTATAGCCCATTGTTCTATCTCTCTCGCCCAGGATAATAATACTCTTCTTGATAAGATTATTGTAGTAAAAAGCAGGAAGGCGTTTGAGGGTTACTATTCTTTATGCTGCGATACCCTGCAAAGTCTCCCCTTTGATGCTACTGCAGAGGTTTTATCGGCAACCGTTCTTAATCTCCAGGCGCGTTCACCCAATAGTTCTATACAGGCAGATTTCTCACTACGCGGGTCTAATTTCCAGGGGGTGCGTGTTTTGCTTGACGGCAGAAGGATTAATGATCCTCAGACCGGGCATCATAATGCCGATATCCCGCTTACTAAGGAGGATCTCTCCAGTATTGATATATTATCCGGGGTATCCCCCTTAGGGTTTGGCCCTGATGCAATAGGAGGGGCAGTAAATTTTGTTACTAAAAGGCCCAAGGAAAAGAAAGTCGTTTTAGAACTTTCAGGGGGGGAATCCGGCTCTTACGGACAATTATTCAGCTTAAGCGATAAAGTAAATGATCTAGGATTAAGGTTCTCCGTTGAGAACAGAGGCTCAAAGGGTTTTAGCGAAGATACTGATTTTAAGAAATTTACCGCCGATATGGCTTCTTCCCTGGATATACCATTAGGTTCTTTTGACCTGGATTTTGGGTATCAGGAAAAAGAATTCGGAGCATATGATTTTTATACTCCCGGGTTAGGATATCCCTCAAAAGAATGGACTAAGACCTATCTTCTTAGCAGCGTCTTGAGTCTTGATAAAGAAGGCCTAATAATTAAGCCTTCTTTTATCTGGCGCAGACATTTTGATAAATTTATGCTTGATAAGACTCAGATAAAAAGCAGTTTTATCTCTCATCACCGCACAGATGTTTATGCTCCCGGCCTCTATTTAAGCAGGGAGAGTGAGTTTCTAGGCAGGATCGGTTTAGGGTTAGAGTATTCTCAGGAGAGGATTGATTCCACTACCCTTGGCAGGCATAGCCGGGCTCAAAGAAGCGCATTTATTGATAATGACTACAGTTTTGGCGACCGTCTTTCCCTTGCTTCTATATTTAGGGTTGAGGATTATGATGGCAGGGATTTATCATATACCGGTTCAATTAGGCTCTCTTATGAGGCCCTCAAAGGCCATCTGGTCCATCTGGGAGTTTCACGGGCCATAAGAATACCCAGTTTTACCGAGTTATATTATAATGACCCCACAACCGTAGGTTCCTCAGATTTATCCTGCGAGAAGTCGTTAACTTACGAAGCC
>JAKQSG010000110.1 GCA_029563245.1 Candidatus Omnitrophota bacterium | reverse complement strand
GAAGGCCCTTAAGCTTCTCCTCCTCAATCTTTAATTTAGCCTCCAGTTGGATTACCTGCTCATTAAGATATTCCCTGGCGGCATTCAACTCCTGAATCTTCTCACGGTTGAAATTCATGCGTTCGTTATTCCGCACCACCTCATTCTCAAGCCCCATTAATTCATTTTTGGCATTGAGCATATTTTCTTCCAGAAGCTTCAGCTCAGAATTACGCGAGGCTATCCTAAGCTCCAGCTCGCTTATAGTAACAAGCAAAGCCTCTTCAACTGCCTGCAGTTCCTTTAAATTATTAATAACCGCCTCTTTTTCATTCAAAAGCATATTCTTCTCTAAAGCAGAATAGGAGGCCTCTTTAGACTTAAGCTCTTCAAAACCCTCTTTATACCTGCGTGCCTTATTCGCCTGCCTCTCCAAGCTTCCTATCTGCCGCTTTACTTCGGTGACTATATCGTTGACCCGCAAAAGGTTTTGCTCGGTATCTTCAAGTTTGCGTATTGCCTCTCTTTTTTGCGCCTTATATTTAGTAATCCCTGAGGCTTCATCAAAAACCAACCTTCTCTCTTCAGGCCGGGAACTTAAGACCAGGTCGATTTTGCCTTGGGCAATGATAGAATAACTCTCCGCGCCGATACCTGTCCCTAGCAGAAGGTCAAGTATATCCTTTAGCCTCACCTGATTCTTGTTTAAAAGATATTCGCTCTCTCCCGAACGAAAGAGCCTGCGGGTAATAGCTACTTCGTCATTATCAAAATTAAAGAAGCGGGCCTTATTATCAAAAGCAAGGGTAACCTCAGCCATGCCTAAAGGGTCATGCTTATCCGTCCCGTTAAAAATAACATCAAGCATCTCTGACCCGCGCAGGGATTTTGCCGACTGCTCGCCTAATACCCAGCGGATACTGTCAAATATATTTGACTTGCCGCAACCGTTAGGGCCTACAACAGCAGTAATCCCGGGCTCAAAATGAAGCGTGGTCTTTTCGGAAAACGACTTGAATCCCGATAGCTCTAATCTTTTAAAATACATACTCTCTCTCCTTTAATGAGGTTGTGATTGCCCTTCTAACCAGGCATCAATTTTATCTTTTTTAAAACGCCATTGCCCCACAAGCTTAACTGCCGGAATCTTATTATGCTTAACCCAATCATAAATAGTCCGGCGGGTAACCTTTAAATAATCCGCCAAATCTTCAATTGTCATCAATCCGCTATTTATCATCATCCTCTTCTGGGGGACGCTCCCCAAAGGGACACTCCCCGAACAATTTTCAATAGAAAGACCCACAACCTGATAACAATATAAGATATAAACCGAAATTTGTCAAGGAAAATCTTTACATTCTTTAACATTCTAATGCTAAACAGCCTATTCTAGTGATAAAAACTGCAATCCTTCTTAATAAAAAGGGGACAGCGACCTTTTTCTAGAAAAAGGTCGCTGTCCCCTTTTGCAGAGGACTGCTATATATTACTTAATTCCCGGCATACGCCTCTCCATTTTATCAAACTCAGCCTGCTGATCCTTTGAAAGTATGGTCCGTATCTTAGCATTTGTCTTTTCCTTTAATCCGGCAAGCTTTTCTTTAGAGGACTTAAATACCTCCTTAGCTTCATCACGCGAAGATTTCAGAATGTTCTTCACCTCTTCTTTTTGGCTATCACTTAACTGTAGCCTTCTGCTGATTTTCTCAAATATTACATCCTTTCTCCCCATGTCATTTTTTCTCATACCACATTCCATCATCCCCTTACCCTCAAAACGCGGTCTGAAATCATAACTTGGCTTACGTGCAATTGTCAAACCTATAGCCAGGCCCGCCACAACCGAAACAACCGCCAACAAAACCGGATAAATAATCTCCTTCTTCATCCTACCTCCTTTTTAGTATAACAAACCTCTTAACCCTCTATTAGCATCGTCTAAAAGCAGGTTAGAGGCTTTGTTAAGGCTTGTTCCAAAAACATATTCATCCACCAAATTATTTTCGGTAACTCCTAAATTAAAAATAATCACAAAAGCAGCAGCTACCACTAAATCCCCGAGAAAATGCTCTCTGCTTCTTCAACAATATCATTATCTATGCGCAGCTTAAGACTCTGCCAAAACAAATCCGGATCAGAGCTAACCTTGCCGCAATTCATAATCTTCTTTATCTCCCCAATCCTCTTTGCCTCAAGCCTGCAGCAAAGACAGGTTTTAATATGCGCATCATAGCCTCTCTGTCCCTTAAAGAGAGTTCATTATCAAGATAACGGCTCAATTTTACCAGTTCCCTACAGCGCATCTTTCAATACCCCTTTTTCCATCAAAATACCCTTCAGTATTTTCCGTCCCCTGAATATCCTGGATTCTACAGTACCCACGTTTACCCCTAAAGCCATTGAAATATCCCCATAAGATAGCCCTTCAATCTCCCTTAAAATAAGAGCGCTAAGGGATCCGGGTTATCCTCTAGCAAAGAGAGCCCGTGGCAGGCAGGATCCTCCAGAGAAACAGGCCGGTATTTATTTTTTCGCAGAAAATCATAGGATGCATTGACCACAATCCTGTAAAACCAACTGGAGAATTTTGATTCGGCACAGAAGAAATGAAGGCTGTTGTATATCTTAATAAAGGCCTCCTGGGAGATATCCTGTGCGCTTCAAAGATTGGAAGAGATAGAATACCCCAAGTCTTCATCCATAATTTCCTTCTGTAATAAGACGCAGCGGGCTTTAACTTTATTCCATTATTTATTTAAGCTATTCAAAATTGAACGGGCGGCCTTTATATCGCTTTCGCTCAAACCCATCCCCTTAGCCATATCCCTAAGAGACTCTTTATTATGGGGCAGAGTTATTTCGTCGGCTGTGGATTGGTTGGGGTTGTTTACTGGAATATCCCCTAGAATAAAACATATAATTAAGCCTAATGTAACAGAAACAAGCAGTATGAATAGAGTGCGCTTGATTCCTCTCTTCATTGAATATCCTTATTCTAAAAAAAAACGGTTAATTTATTTTCTAAGTACTTCTTTGAATTTACTGGTAAGGGCCGGAATTATTTGAAAGAGGTCCCCGACTATTCCGTAGGTAGCTACCTTAAATATGGGGGC
>JAKQSG010000151.1 GCA_029563245.1 Candidatus Omnitrophota bacterium | reverse complement strand
GCAACCCCTCTTTTGACCAAAGAAGCGGCTATATCTTCAGAGGGAACAATATAATAATCCACATTATCATAAATCCAATAAGAATGAGGTACATAATCCGTTAAGACTGCTATCAGGGGGAGGTTTAAACCGTAAGTCTTTTTATAATCAGCAACCATCCCGCAGGGAAACGCCTGAGTACAGATAACCGCATCCGGCATAAACCTATCGAATAACCTCTTAAGTTTGGGAGAATTAGCTTTATGAATATTTTCTTTGGTTCTTTCTATCCTCTTCACGATCTTTGGATTATCGTAAAGATAATCCCAGATCTTAGGAGCAATCTTAATGATACCCATATAGATACTATTGGTAACCTTCTCTGCTATAGGATTAGTATAATTAAAGGCATTTATATTCAATATTTCGGTATCTGGGTCCAGCATCAGCATTGCCCTCTCGATAGCCAATGCGGCATTGCGATGCCCGGAGACCTCAGAAATATACATTAGGATTATTCGCTTGGAGTGCATGGCGGGATCAGAATACTCCTTCATGGCAAAGTTCCATAAACGCCTCGGTCACTGAAGGATTAAATTGCAGATTAGAAAGCCTACCTATTTCTTTTACGGCCTTATCTCTGAATAAGGCGGGACGATAAGGCCTATCTGAGGTCATTGCATCAAATGAATCCGCTACGGATATTATCGAAGCAATCAAGGGGATCTCCTGGCCTTTTAAACCATCAGGGTAACCTCCACCATCCGGCCTTTCGTGGTGATATTTTATTCCCACGATAGATTCTTCCAGTTCCTTTATCGGTTTGAGGATTGTCGCCCCGATTAAGGGATGTTCTTTTATCCTATTATGTTCCCCGACAGTAAGCCCGCTTTTTTTATTCAATATGTGCTCTGGGATGCCGATCTTTCCTACGTCATGCAAGAGGCTAGCGATATGCAAATTTTCCATAAATCTTTCGTTAACTATTTTCTTATTCTTCTCTTTAAGCCTCCTGGCTATTTGCAGGCTTAAACTGGCAACCCGGGTAGTATGCCCATGGGTATAGTTATCCTTGGCTTCTATAGCTGCTACCAAGGCAATAGTAGTACGCATAAATAGCTGGTGTTTTTTATTTAATTCTGACTCTAAGTCTTTAAAAAGCTGGGCATTTCTAATGGCCATAGCCATATTGGAAGCTAGGGCCAGGAAGAAATCCAGCTCTTTCCCCAAATATTCCTTCCCATCTTTCTTTTCGCCTAAAAGGAATAAACATAATAATTCGTCTCTGAAATAACTAGGAATACATGCTACCGTATCAAGAAGCTTAATCTGATATAGCGCATCCTTTAAGAGGTTCTCCAATCTTCCGTTAATATCGCTACCCTGCAATACACGTTGGCCATTCTTTAATGTCAGAATATCGCTCTTAAATATAGACCTGCTATTACGCTCCCTGAAAAAGCGTATTAAAGGGTCATCTTTATCTAAAGTGGCAAAACCGATGGGAATTTTCTTGGATAGTGAACCGCCGGATATTTTTAAAACATAAGCTTGGCGTTTGGGGTCATAAAGCAGTACGCTGGCATGGTTTATTTTGGCTTTTTCAACAACTGCGCGGATAATTGTCTTAATTAACAGGTCAGGATCGTGCACCAGTATCATACTGCGTGCAGCATTTTCTAATTCTTTCTTAAAGTCAATAGGCATATCTATTTACCTCAACTATATACTAACAAAATAGTTTATATTGTCAAGGTTTTAGCTTTCCTGGATAGATCCTAAGATAGCGCCTACTTCAACATCTGTTCCTTCATCCGCGGTAACTTCAGAAAGGATCCCTTTGCAGGGGCTAGGCAGGTTAAAAGTCGCTTTGTCTGTAGTAAGCTCGACTAAGTCTTCTTTTTCGCTTACATTATCTCCTACCTTATGGTACCAATAAGAGATAGTAGCCTTATTAATTCCATCGCCAAGTTCAGGTAAGATTATCTTAACCATTTATATACCTCCAAATCTTGTTTTCTACTATTTTAAAGCTTCGCTTATAGATTCGCTGATGGTAGGGTGCGCAAAGAGTACTACCGATAGGTCCTGCACCTTAAGGCGGCATGAAACAGCCAAGGCCAAAATGCTTATTATTTCAGTTGCCTTTGGCCCGATAATACTGCAGCCCAAGATTACCCCGCTTTTCTTATCGAATACTATCTTTAGGAAACCCTGCGTTTCGTCAATTATCCGGGCCAGGCCTAAACCCATAAAATCAAATTTCTTAACAGCAATATCCATGCCATTCTTTAATGCATTTTCTTCGCTTAGCCCCACAGAAGCAACCTCAGGATCAGTAAATATGCAGTTTGTGACGCTTAGATAATCGATTTTCTTGGGGGATTCTTTAGTAAAAATATTATTTACAGCAAGCCTACCCTGATATCCGGCAAAATGCGCAAGCATAATCTTAGATGTGCAATCACCGGCAGCATAAATGTTCTCCAGGTTAGTTTTTAGGTATTCA
>JAKQSG010000150.1 GCA_029563245.1 Candidatus Omnitrophota bacterium | reverse complement strand
AAGAACTGGAGAAAAAAACCTACTACAAGAAAAGGCTCAGCCGCAGAAAAGAATCGGTTATTTACGCATTCCGCCAGGAACCGGGATATTTTATAAAACTTTTTCCTCAGGTTAAAGGAGTTGGTATAACCGATAATTATACCTTCATCAGGCGCCTTTCTTTTGCCAGGACCGACCAGGTGAAGAATATAACCGATGCTTTCTTTGTAATCTTAAAAAGCATATTTACGCCTGATATCGGAAACCAGAATAAGGCGGTAATGGCTTCATTCTCCTTACCCGGCAAAAAAGGCTTTATAAGTTACAACCTATTCGATGAAGAATACTACTTTGACTGCAATCTGGTAAATGAAAACGGAGATTTCTTTAAACTTTATATTAAAGATTTAGGGGCAAGGCTGCAGCTGGATGAAGTCCTGGCAATAATATCTACGCTAAAGCCCAAAGTGTGAATTAACTTGACTTTTTAACCTCTTTGCGCTAGAAATAAAAGGCTATGGTTGAAGGAATAATGGAAAAGGTTATATCTCTGTGCAAGCGCCGCGGACTTATATTCCAGTCTTCGGAGATTTACGGAGGATTAAGCAATACCTGGGATTACGGCCCCTTTGGGGTAGAGCTTAAGAACAACTTAAAGCGCGCCTGGTGGAAGAGCAGTGTCTATGAGCGTTACGATTGTTTTGGCATGGATTCGGCTATACTTATGCACCCTAAGGTTTGGGAGGCATCAGGCCATGTAAAAAATTTTTTTGATTTAAAAAGCGATTGCCTTTCCTGCCGCAAACGTTTTAAGACGGAAAACCTGGGAGATAAAACCAAGTGCCCTGAGTGTTCTGGAAAATTAACCGAAAGCAGGCCTTTTAATCTGATGTTTAAGACTCATCAGGGCCCGGTTGAGGATACGGAAAATGAGCTCTTCTTAAGGCCTGAAACAGCCCAGGGTATGTTTGTAAATTTTGCTAATATCCTTGACTCGCGCCATCCCAAGCTTCCCTTTGGCCTGGCTCAAATAGGCAAATCATTCCGTAATGAAATTACCCCTGGAAATTTTACCTTCCGCACCAGAGAATTTGAGCAGATGGAGATAGAGTATTTTGTTAATCCCTCCGCTGCCCAAGAGGCCTATGAAGAGTGGGTAAAAACACGCTATCAGTGGTATATCGGCTTAGGAATATCAAAGGATAATTTAAGGTTGCGCGTCCACGGCAAGGAAGAACTTGCCCATTATGCCTTAGCCTGTACGGACATAGAATATAAATTTCCCTTTGGGTGGTCTGAGCTTGAGGGGATTGCCAACAGGAGCGATTTTGACCTGAAACAGCACGGTGAGCATAGCGGTAAAGATCTCAGGTATTTTGACGATGCCGCAAAGGAGAGATTTTATCCTTATATAATAGAGCCTTCTGCGGGCGCAGACCGGGCGCTGCTGGCTTTCTTGGTTGATGCATATTGCGAAGAAAAGGTCAAGGATGGTACGCGTACAGTATTAAAATTGAATAAGGAGTTGGCTCCGGTAAAAGCAGCCGTTTTCCCGCTTTTGAAGAACAGGCCTGAGATCGTTGAATTGGCTAAGAAGATCGCTAAAGAGCTGAAGAGATCAATTGTGGCAACTTATGATGATACCGGTGCAATCGGTAAACTTTACCGCAGGCAGGATGAAGTAGGCACGCTTTATTGCGTTACGGTTGATGTGCAGTCCCTTGAAGACAAGCAGGTAACTGTACGAGACCGAGATACAATGCAGCAGGAGAGGGTTAGTTTGGACAGGTTAAAAGAGTACATTATTGATAAATTGGGGGATAATACTTTATCCATCTAAAGAAAGGGAGGGTTACAAAGGAAATGGCAAAGAAATATGTTTATAGTTTTGGCGGTGGCAAGGCAGACGGCAATGAAAGCATGAAAAATCTCTTAGGTGGCAAAGGCGCCAACCTGGCAGAGATGGCCGGGCATAAGAACTTAAAGCTTCCTGTCCCTCCGGGATTTACCATTACCACAGAGGTCTGCACTTATTATTACGATAATAAACGTTCTTATCCTAAAGAACTTAAAGAGCAGGTTAATAAGGCTTTAGTTACTATTGAAAGGCTGATGGATAGAAAATTCGGCGATGGCAGTAATCCTTTATTGGTATCTGTCCGTTCCGGGGCACGCAAGTCAATGCCCGGGATGATGGAGACGGTATTAAATGTAGGCTTAACTGAGAAGACCATTCCGGGATTGGTAAAACAGGCCGGTGGTAATGAGCGTTTTGCATACGATGCGTATAGAAGGCTGATTATGATGTATTCTGATGTAGTTATGGAAAAGGCCGCCGGTATCGAGCCTAAGGAAGATATGGGTATCCGCAAACAGCTTGAGCGGATTATGGATGAAGTAAAGCAAAAAAGAGGCGCCAAGGCAGATACAGATTTAACTACCGAGGACCTTAAAGATATCTGCAAAAGGTTTAAGGCAAGGATCAAGGAATCATTGGGCAAGGATTTTCCCGACGATCCGATGAAACAGCTCTGGGGAGGAATAGGAGCGGTATTTGCTTCATGGAACGGGAAACGCGCAATAAGTTACAGGCGTATTGAAAACATCCCGCATGAGTGGGGAACGGCGGTTAACGTGCAGACTATGGTATTCGGGAACATGGGTAATGATTCTGCAACAGGTGTTGCCTTTACCAGGAATCCCGGTAATGGCGATGCGCATTTTTACGGCGAATACCTGATTAATGCCCAGGGAGAAGATGTTGTCGCCGGCATTAGGACGCCTGCGCCGATTAATTCTTTTTCGCAGTCATCGCATAACAAAGATCTAGTTACCCTTGAAAAGGCAATGCCTAAGATTTACCAGGAACTTTTCGTAATTCAAAAGCGGCTGGAAAAACATTACCGTGATATGCAGGATATCGAGTTTACCATTGAAAAGGGAAGGCTTTTTATGTTGCAGTGCCGTGTCGGAAAACGGAACGGGCCGGCAGCGGTTAAAATGTGCCTGGATATGCTTAATGAGAAATTGATCAAGAAAGAGGAAGCAGTAAAGCGGATTACACCTGCCCAATTGGATGAACTCCTGCATCCTATAATTGACCCAAAAGCAGAGGCTGCGGTTAAGCCTTTGGCAAAAGGCCTGCCTGCAGGACCGGGCGGGGCAAACGGACAGATTGTTTTTACAGCTTCGGATGCTGTGGCCTGGGCAAAAGAAGGCAGGAAGGTTATCCTTGTGCGCGAAGAGACTAACCCCGAAGATGTTGAGGGTATGCGCGCGGCGCAGGCAATTTTAACTGCCAGAGGAGGCATGACCTCTCACGCAGCCTTGGTTGCAAGAGGATGGGGTAAATGCTGTATTGTGGGCTGCAGCGCCATACACGTTGATTTAGCAGGAAAAAAACTAAATGCCGCAGGAAAGATTTTAAAAGAAGGCGATTGGATTACTTTAAACGGGACTAAAGGTATTGCTTACGAAGGGAAGCTTGCAATGATGGATGCTTCAGAAGAGAACACCATGCTTATGGATTTTCTTAAAATCTGCAGCTCAATCAAAAAGCTTGGGATTCGTACTAATGCCGATACTCCGGAAGATGCGGCTAAGGCCCGCCAGTTTGGCGCGGAAGGCATTGGGCTCTTTAGGACAGAGCATATGTTTTACGGTAAAGGTGCGGATGAGCCCTTGTTTATACTGCGTAAAATGATTGTCTCTAAAACCACGGAAGAAAGAAATAAGGCCATTGAAGAGTTGTTTCCTTATGTCAAAAAGGATATAAAAGGTACCCTTGCGGCGATGGATGGATTTCCTGTAGTTATTCGCCTCCTTGACCCGCCGCTGCATGAGTTTGTACCGCGTGAAACATCGAAATTAGAAGAATTAGCCAGGGATTTAAATATATCCATGGAGGAATTGACCAGGCGCGCTAATAATCTTCATGAATCAAACCCGATGATGGGCCACCGCGGTGTACGTTTAGGGGTAACCTATCCTGAGGTAAGCGCTATGCAGATGCGTGCCATACTTGAGGCAGCTGCAGAGCTTTTAAAAGAAGGGAAGAAGCCCTATCCCGAAGTCATGGTCCCGGTTGTCTGTGATGTAAAAGAACTGGATGACCAGCTAGGAATCTACAACAAAATTTACGCAGAGACATTGAAAAAATACGGACTGAAGAAAATCAAGGCGATGTTCGGGACGATGATTGAGATTCCCCGCGCGGCATTAGTAGCAGAAAAAATCGCCAAGACTGCGCAGTTTTTCTCATTCGGGACCAATGATATGACCCAGATGGGCTTTGGTTTCTCCCGCGATGATATCGGCGGATTCCTTCCGGAATATATAAATAAAGGTATCCTGCCCGAAGACCCATTTCAGAGCATTGACCAGGAAGGAATCGGCCAGCTAATTCAGATTGGCATTGAAAGAGGAAGAAAGGGGCGCAAGGGCTTAGAGGTTGGCATTTGCGGAGAGCACGGAGGAGAACCTAAATCAGTTGAATTCTGCCATAATGTCGGCATGGATTATGTCAGCTGTTCTCCTTTTCGGGTACCGATTGCTAACTTAGCCGCTGCTCAAGCAGCCTTAAAATAACTGATGGAATCGCTTAAAATATACCTAAAAGAGATCCGTAACATTCCTTTATTAACGGCGCAGGAAGAGGTTGCTTTAAGCCGCAGGATTAAGAAAGGTGATGAGCAGGCA
>JAKQSG010000072.1 GCA_029563245.1 Candidatus Omnitrophota bacterium | reverse complement strand
TTCCGTCAAAGTCGGCCCTTTCATTAACAAAGCTACCTGAAAACCTGCAATCTGCACCTCACTCAGCTCATCATTACTAATCGCTAAAATCAGACTGTAAGCTTCCTCAGCAGTTAAATTCTCTTTAGCAGTTAATTTTTTTAAGACCTTTTGTATCAAAATAATCACTCCTTAATTAATATAAGTGTTATAAGTTCACTCATCTCAAATCTCCGCTTTTCTCTGCTCTACTCCGCTCCGCTCATCTCACCCCGCTTCTTAATTAAGGAATATGCTTTTTCCCCTCCATGAGAACAAAAAAACCAGTGCCTGAAGAGGCCCCGGTTCGGTAAATAATTTATTGAAGAGATAGGGGAAATGGTCAGGCTGGTAAGAGAGAAGAATTCATCCACTATTATAATATTATCTATATCATTAGCTTTGAGCATAACAGAGCTATTTATATTATTAAACCTTAAGGCCAGGGCACGATTGCTGGCTTCAGGGTATTTTTTATGCAGTTTCATTATTCTTTTTTTAATCCATCTGGGGTAGATTTTTTTAGGCCTACCTGGGGGCTGATGATTTTCTAAGGATTTCCCTTCTTCATAAAGCCTTAACCAGCGATATAGAGTAGCTGGATTTTTTCCTACTGCTTCTGCATAATCTTGAATTTTACCACCTTTTTTACGGTATTCTATTAGGGTTTCTACTAAGAATAGCTTTATCTTCCCGGGCAGCCACTTGTGCAATAAAGATTTCTTTAGTCCCAGTTCCTTGGACCAGAATTCAATAATAAGGCGTAGAAAAGCTATTACCGTCTGCAACAAAAATATCTTTATTTCTAACTCTACCTTAGTATTATCATCCAGCGCAGGCTGAACAGGGTTTTCTTTTTTAACTGGCCTCCCTCGGCGATCAGTAATTACGTCATCTATAGCTTTATCAAATTCCCTAAATTGCTTTGATATATGTTGTTTAGCGATTCAGGTCTCTTCTAAGCGAACGGGCTGCTTTGAGGTAGATATGCTTTATTTCCTGCTGGCTTTTAACGGTGTTGACATGCAGCAATACCCTTATGCACCGGGGTAAAGAATCCGGCACCTCAATTTCCTGGAAGCATAGTAGTGGCACTTTATCCCAACCAATAGCGCGTGCCGCCGCTGCCGGAAATGCGGATCTGATATCTACGGTTACTGTAAACAAGGCGCTGGCTACCTCTTCCACCGTAAAAGCATTTTCCTTCTGCATTTGCTGCAGCAATTCCCGCGTTGCCCGCAATATCTCTTCAGGCCGGTCCTCGTTTACAGTAGTAGCTCCCCTTATGCCTCTCAGCTGCATAATCAAACCCTTTCCCTTAAACTCAGGCTACTGCCCGGTGTCCCAAGCCGATAGCCACTTCGTCCAGGTGCAACAGGCCAATTCCCAAGAATATAGCCACACTGACATGATCTTTATGACGAGCCACCCCAATTTTACCCCCAACATTCAGGCCCAGAGCCTTGGGCATAATCTGGGCAATGGCTTCCCTGGCGGCACCGGCAACGGCTCCTTCATCAGCATGGGCATCTTTGATTACTCCCTCTCTTTTGGCTGCCACTACCGCACGTTCAACAATCTTGCCTACCGAACTTATGAATTCTCCACCATAATCAACCGCTACAGCTTTGACCTCCCAATTCTCCAGCAACTCTTTTTTTAAGCGGGTTTCCTCCTGCCGGGAAGCTGACAAAGGCATCCTGATAGCTGCGGTTGATACAATCTTGCTTCCTATTTCTACCGGCCATCCACCTTTATATCCACTTTCTGATTAATTTTGGTAGCGTGGCAAAAGTATCTTTAGTTTTAGCTCTGGTAATGAGTATTTAGCTTGGTAGGATGCAGTAATAACTCGATATGTAGTCAACTCATATAGTTGAAAAATGAATCCTGCAAGGTAAGAAGATGACACTTATTCTACATTGAATATATAGCGTCTACTTTTGGTGAAAAAGGCGAAAGGCCTTAAATTAAATCTGATTAATATAAGGATTATCTTCTACTTATTGTGTTGTTGCAATACACTATCTGCAAAACCGCTACGTTTAATATCCACTGCAATTTCGCTGTCCACATACTCAATAGCACC
>JAKQSG010000061.1 GCA_029563245.1 Candidatus Omnitrophota bacterium | reverse complement strand
GCCTGAAAAAGCCTATAGCAGGATACTTTAAAAAGTTAAATATTCCCTGTTGCAAGGTTATAAGGGAAGTTCCCAAAAGCCCCGCTAAAGAATTTAAGGTTGGTGACGAATTGAAAGCGGATATTTTTTCTCCCGGGGATTTTGTTGATGTTACAGGGGTATCTGTAGGAAAAGGTTTCCAGGGAGGGATGAAACGATGGCATTGGAAGGGCGGGTCTATGACGCATGGCTCGACTTCTCATCGCCGTGTTGGTTCCATAGGTTCCACTACAACTCCCGGAAGAGTATGGAGAGGTCATCATATGCCGGGGCATATGGGTGCTCATAGGGTAACGTTGCAGAATCTAAGGGTAGTCAGGATAGATGTTGAGAACAATATTCTTTTAGTAAAGGGGGCTATCCCTGGTTGTAAAAACGGTTATGTTATGATCAGGATGGCCAAAAAGAAGATTAATAAAACTAATAAACCACAGGCTGCTTTAGGCAAGAAGGCGAAGAAATAAAAAATGGAAGCAAAAACCTTACCTATATATAACGCTGAAGGCAAAGAGGTTGACACTATAAAGCTGAATACCTCGGTCTTTGATGGCATAGTAAATAATGATGCTATATATCAGGCAGTGAACCTTTACCGTGCCAATAGCAGAAGAGGGCTTGCTGCAACCAAGACTAAAGGGGAAGTATCCGGTGGCGGAAAAAAACCATGGAAACAGAAGGGTACCGGAAGGGCACGCGTAGGTTCTACCCGTTCTCCGTTATGGCGACATGGTGGGGTTGTTTTTGGTCCACACCCAAGAGACTTCTCTTACACCATTCCTAATAAGATTAAGCTTTTAGCTTTAAGGTCAAGTCTAAATGCGAAGGTAAATGAAAATAGCCTTATTGTTTTGGACCTTTTGAATATTGAGAAGCCCAAGGTTAAGGATGCCCTAAAGGTCTTCTCTAACCTTAAACTAACTAAGACTAAGGGAAAGCTTAGCGTACTTTTACTGCTGGATAAACTACAAGAAAGCCTCAAGCTCTCTTTAAGGAATATTGATTTTATTGATTATAATATCGCTCAAAATACGAATGCTTACGAAATCCTTAAAAGCAAGAAGGTGGTAATTACTAAGGGCGCTTTACTTAAGTTAATAGACAGGTTGAAAACATGAACTACGCACAAGATATCATTAAGGCCTTAATACGAACGGAGAAGTCCACTCAGTATGAGAGTGACGGAAAGTATCTTTTTTTGGTTGATCCGCAGGCAAATAAAATTCAGATTAAGCGGGCAGTTGAAGAGGTTTATAAGGTAAAGGTAGCGGATGTTAATACCTTTATCTCCGCGGGAAAGTTAAAGAGGGTGCGTTATCATTTAGGGAGGACTCCCGAACTAAAAAAAGCAGTAGTTACTTTAAAGGAAGGGCAGAAAATTTCTGTAGCTTAAAAGAATATGGGACTAAAATATTTTAAACCAACAACACCTTCACGCAGGCATATGACTGGTCCGGATTTTAAGGAGATTACA
>JAKQSG010000040.1 GCA_029563245.1 Candidatus Omnitrophota bacterium | reverse complement strand
TTGCATTAATGGTCATGCCTCTAGAACCTTCACCGGTAGTAATATTAGAAAGTTCGGCGGCATTGTTACCAGAGCTTAAGAAATTAATATAAGCACTTGTTGGACGAGCCGAAGAACCAATATTAACATCTCCATATGCCTGGCCTGTCCTTCCGCCAAGAACACCCCAACTAAAATTATAATTGTTTACAGAACTGCCTAAACCAGAGAAAGCTTCAAGATCTCTTGTTTGCTGGTCTGTTAATCCGACATTATTTCTAAGGGTCCCATCCAAAATAACCTGCCCTCTTTCACCGCGGCCAAGCCAACTTCCTATTAAACCAACCCTATCAAAGTTAGAAACTTCTCCGAATGTTATATTTGAAGGATCGGAAGCATTAACGGTAGCACCCATAAGATCAAGTGCATTATCACCTTTCCAATACAACTTAATATCAAAGCCGGTGCCAGAGATTGTAATATTGTTTGCCTCCAATGCCTGCCTTTCGGCATCTGAAAAAACACCATCCTGAAGAGCGTTTGTAATTTGTGTTTGAACTGCAGAAGGAACCATGGGCCTATCTATGACTCTGATTTCTCTTAATAAACTTGTCGAGCTCTGACGCGCAATGCTCCATGCTGCACTACCTAAAGATATTATCCCCATCTCCACCAAATCCACCACCGGCGTTGCGATAAAACCCATATTACTTACCGCGCCTGCTTGGTAAATGTCGTGGGCAATGGAAGCCCATCCAGCGGCAAAGCTACTTTCTTGGGTACCTTCTGACTGCAAAGAATATGTACCATTTCTGTTTAATGACCAGGTATTTCCGTCTATATCTCTGTAGGTTGAGGTATCCCCAATCCTGGTTAAAGTGGTAACTGCCCCATCTCTTAAAGTAAGGCTTACAGTTGAGCCATCTGCAGAAGGAGTGCCAACTCTTTGATTTTGTGCCATCTGCTGCCTTAATAATTCCGGGGTTGTCGGGCCAAAAGCGCTTGTCAAAGTCTGCATATAGGAAATATCTCCAAAGACTCCAGGCTTTCTTCCTAAATACCCAAAGCTTGCAACATTAAATGAATCCTCAGCCAACCTGTTAGACATGCTGGTAAAAATACCTGCGCCGGTTGTCAAACCAGCCAACGCAGCGGTGCCGGCATCTGCAAGATATGCTGCCATTACCGGAGACAAATTAGGATGCTTCTTAAGTATCTCGGTTTCGATTTTTGCTTCCGCTATAGTTAAGCCCACTGCAAGAAGGCCATTGCTAATACTATGAATAAAACCAGTACGGCTAAAGCCTGCATTCAAACCACCTGACACCCCTGCGCTAATAGCGCTTACATAAGGCATTGTCCTTAAGTCTTCGTCTGTCAATCCTACTATTCCGGGGTTCCTGATCACCACTTCTCCGGCTAAATTACCGACAAGGCTTGCAGTTAAACTATTAAGGTTCTTTGGGGAAAGCCAAAGATACCCCCCATAACTACTTATTCCAGCCGCCTTAATATTATTCAATGCAGAACCTGAAGCTAATAAGTTAGCCCTACTTCCAATGCTCCCTTTAGTTATATCTATATATTGGCCATTAATGTTGTAAAAAGCACTATTAACCAAAGTATTAGTTGCCATACCTGCTAGGTTTCCGATAAAAGAGGCCAGCATTGGGCTTTCAACCCCTAATTCATCAATAGCTAAACTTGTTACATAAGTACTTGTTAGGCTGGTTAACCCCCCGCTAATGCCAGCCTGATACCAAGTTAATCCTTGAGTCAAATTCTTAAGCCCACCCATTCCCCCAAGAATAGCTCCAGTGGTAAAAGAGCTTAATAATACTGCCTGCTGCTGTTTCATCCCCGTGAGAGAGAATAAATTAGAAGTAAGAGTAGCTACCATTGCATTACCCATGCCCTGGCCGATACCACCTATACTGTTAAAAAGGCTGGGCGATTGACTCAATGAGTTAGCTGCACCTGTACCGAAAACTCTGCCTAATCCGTTTGAAACATAATTTACTGAATTTCTAACAGGGCTAAGCCAAGAACCAGAAGTGTTCCAGGTAGTGGATAAATATCGTACAGCATAAGGAGTAGCCGCACCTAGAGCTGCACCTGCTCCTGCATAAACATACCAATTACCCTTAAACCATTCCCCTGTGCTTACACCATGTAGCACTATACCGGAGGCAGCCCCTGTTATTGCCCACCTTGCGGTTGGACCCAAGCCCCATACAGAAGACCCCACAGCAGTACTAAACCAAGGCTTAGCGTATGAAGTTATGCCGTTAAGAATGATAGATGTTCCTATTGATATACCAACGTCCTTTAGAAACTGTCTCTCGGCTGCGCTACGCTGCGAAGAAATATCATTACGCAGACTTGTCATAACGCTCCTTGAATAATCTTGCATCTGACTGGGCGAAGCAGCCGGATTCCAATTAGAAGAATAGTCAGAAGCGGCTCCCAAAACTTGTTTGCTTTCGTTTTCTTCTAGAATCTGAATACCAGCAACAGTGCTGCCTACCAGAGCATACCCAGTAAATATCTCTAAAAATTTATCCTTTGGCAAAAACTCCTCTTTATGATTATCGCTAAAATAAATCTTGTCATCAGATACGCGAGTAACCAAAACATAGTGGTTACCGTTTATATGAGCGATAAAAGGAGCCAACTCATCTAATGAAGGGGACACCCCTGGCATAGCATCGTTTAAGCTCCCAAGAGTATCCCCTTCTTGGAGTTTAACCGGGTAAAGTTTCTGGCCAAAGAACTCGCTGACCTTTGAAAGGGCATACATGGAGTTAAGGATAACCTCAGGATTACCTTCCGCCTTAATTACATCATTTAATATATCTATGGTTAAGGCCATAACCGCGATGTCTTCTTCAGAAGGAACTAAAGAAGAAGGAACAATCCCGCTCGCTTTGCTCGGGGACAGTCCCTGTCTATAAGATAAATAATCATACAGAGCCTTTGAGCCGCAAGGCTTACCCTTTAACCACTCATAGAGCTCTTCAATCTTCTGTTTGGACATTACTAGAGGCTTGCCTAAATTAATAGTTAGCTTGTCAGAGACCTTTATCGAGGAAACGGGTTGCTTAGAAATGTCCAAAAGGATATTCTTAACAGTTAAAGGGATATTTACGCTATGGATATCTTTCACATAACCCGGAGTAAAGGCATTTGAAGCTCCTATTGCAGGCTTATTCCATAGTACGCGCCAATCAAATTCAACCGCATGGGCAACCTGTTCAGGTAGGAATATGGCTACAACTATAAAAGCAACCACGCGGATCCAAGTCTTAAAGCTGGATTTAAATTCCGGCTTGGACTTTACTTTTAGTTCATTCCCGTTATCTGTCCGCGGCTTAAGTATTTTTAACATTTTATTTTCATTACTATATATGAAAAGGCAAGGCATAACTCCCCCCTTACCCCCATCACTTTTTTAGTTTGTGCTTGAGTCTTTTTCATATTTCTTAAAGTGTTTTTAAAACTTTTTACTAAGCCTCTAAATAAAAATCCGAGCTGTCAAAACCCTCGTCGGAAATTCGGCAGCCCGGCAGTCCTTACTGCTAAACTTTATCTTAATTTAGGACCCGCGGCTTTGCGCCCCAAGATTACTCTTGGTTTGCCCTTTCGTTGCTTGCTTCCATTACTACCCAAGTATAACATAGAGATCGACGCTGTCAAGTGAAAAACCAGCTATTTTTGGTAACGCTTTCTTTCCAAAAAAAGTACCTTTTTTACCCTCATTTTTTTAAGCAAAACCAGCCTGTTTGGAAACACAAAATCAAGCAATCATAGCCTTCAGATCTTGCCAATACGTAATATTTTTATAAACTAACCCCATCTCGATCTCTTTTATACTAGAGCACCCGTTACCTAATAACAATTATAAAGTAGATTATTGATAATGCCCACATTGGACATTAACATCTATAGCAATGTCCAGAGTGGACAATATATAATAGGGGACAGTTCTCCTGATTCCGCCTCTTTGATCATCATAGGCTTACAACAACATCAAAATACTAATAAAAATTTGGTTAGATTCTAACACTCATTGCGTCTATTATAATAGAAAGGAATGAATATGCCTAACTTAATCCCTGTAGAGATTATTACAACAAAGATCTTTCTAATAAGAGGTCGAAAGGTAATGCTTGATAAAGACTTAGCCCAACTTTACGAGGTAACTACAAAAAGGCTGAATGAACAGGTGAAAAGGAACCTTAAAAGATTTCCGAAGGAAACAAAACTTTTGAGGTCGCAAATTGCGACCTCAAATCGCGGAGGCAGAAGATATCTTCCCTTTGTTTTTACCCAAGAAGGCATAGCCATGCTTTCAAGCGTTTTAAATAGTGAACGGGCAATCCTTGTAAATATCCAAATTATGCGCGCATTTGTAAGTTTAAGAAGAATTGGATTAACCTATTCAGGACTAAAAAGAAAGATCGAAGATATGGAAAGCAAATACGATAAGCAATTTGCTATAGTATTTAAGACAATTAAAGAGTTGCTGGAGCGGCCACCGGCCAAACAAGAACCGCCAATCGGCTTCCACGCATAGGGGACGGTTCTCCATCAAAATAAACTTTGGCTAAACCTACAGCTTCATCTTTGCAAGTATTATATTTTATAAATTTCACACCTCTTAATAAGACCTTCGTTCAGCGATGAAAATAGAGGATTATCATTAATAAACTCGTAACCTTACTTTTGCTTTCCCCCTGCATATTACATGCAACGCTCCATAATCCGGAATTATTCTATAAGTCCTGGGTATAATAAAACCTCCTTTCTGCTGCCTTGATAGACGCAAAAGGGAGGTTAACCTAACTAAAATACTTTAATCCTGTTCTAAACTATTGGTATATAATGAGTATGGAGGAGGAGAACCGTCCCCTATTTCATGCCGGAGAGGAGGCCGCCGGTCATAAATTGTAACAGAATAGGTCCGCCAATCACTATGCCAATAACCGGCATTATAAAGAAGATAAGAGGAAGGAGGATTTTGATAGGCGCCTGCAGGGCAATTCTCTCCCCGCGGTGAAACCTCTGTGCTCGGGCATCTTCTGATAGTATAGTGAATGCCTCGGCAACAGGAGTACCCATTCTTTCCGCCTGAATGATAGTTTGGACAAAAGAACTGATTTCAGATATATCCAGCCTACGAGACATATCTTTTAGAGCCTGGATCCTGGGCTTACCCCACCTAATCTCTTCTAACACAAAAACCAATTCCTCCATTAAAGGGGTCGAAGGGGTCTTCTCAACAACCCATTTAACAGCATTGGTAAAATCGAGCCCTGCCTCAATACAAAGCCCCAAAAGGTCTATAGTCTCAGGCAAAACCCTGACAATCTCCTTCTTGCGCTTAGTAATCTTGCTCTTTAAGTATAGATCAGGGATAAAATACCCTAAGCCCAAGACCACTATAAAGATTATCGGATCAAACTTCTGCATTAGCACTACAACAACGATAGACCCAACCAACATGATCAAGAGTTTGAAATTAAAGAAGGCCTGTGCCCCTATTCTAAGATGAGCAGCATCAATCTTCATTTTCAACTTAATACCAAGGCCGCTCTTCTCCAGGAAACTTCTGGTAAAAGGGAATATTGCAGCTAACTTATTGGGATGTAATAACTTAGAGCTATGGGCACCCGATAAGTCACCATATTGCTTATCCATCTTAATGGTTTGCTTGTCAGAGATAATCAAGCTTAAACCAACCAGCAAGATTGAAGTAATTATAATCACAAAAATTATTATTTCCATAGTCTACATCTTAATAGCGCTGAATTTACGGATCAGGAGCATTCCCACTATCTGTAAAACTACAGCTATAATTAAAAGCATCCTTCCCAAATCATGCTGCATCATAATATCAAAATGATTCTTATTGACTGAAATAACCCACATAACAAAGACTATCGGCAAGAAAGACATAATAGCCCCTTGCATCCTGCCTTGCAGAGTAAGCGTTTTAATATTCTCCTTTAGTTTACGGTTATCCCTTATTGTAACGGTTAACCGGCTAAAAACCTTAGTTAAATCCCCTCCGGTTTCCCTGGCTACTAATATAGAGTTGACTATTAAACCTAATTCTTCAATATTCATCCTCTTTTTAATATGCTCTAAGCTCTCCTCAAAAGTAACGCCCATTTTATTTTCCCTGACCACCAAACCAAACTCCTGGCTGATAGGTGGTGGCATTTCTTCAATTACGACCTCAAGCGCCTGCAAAAGGCTTAAACCCCCCTTTAATGAGCTTGAGAGAAGGTTAATGGCATCTAATAACTGATCTGCAAATTTAGCTTTACGCTTGGCAATCCGCATACGTATTATAAAGTTCGGTATAGCCAAGCCTACAGATACTCCTATTATTGGGAATATAATATTCTGGAATATAAAATAGCTTACGATACCTAAAACTAAAGGTAAAATAAAATAGAGCCGGTTGAGGCTTTTAGGATTTTGGTCATAAAACATATTGTCCATCTCCTTAGCCATAACCAACTCTTGTTTGTCCTGCCAGATTTTAATTTTATCGAGGAAATGAGGAAGGATACTATAAGCAATTAAGATAACTGCGCCTAGAATAGATAAGACTATTATCGCAAGCATAAAAATAGTATAACAAGGAATATTTTTACTTGCAAGAGTAAAATATAAGGAAAGAAGCGATATTTAAGGAGTGTGTTGTTCGCCGCCGCCTAACATATCTCCGGCCTGACGATACCTACCCTGCAGGCTGCGCTTATAATAAGCTCCCATAACAATGAATACGGCGATAAACATTATAATTATCACAGCGTATTCAACTATTGACTGACCGTTACGCCTAATTTTTACCAGCATAGTAAGTAACCAGAATGCTCGTTTTTTTCAATAATATCTGGGTTTGGTCACTATCGGGATTCACGCTCATTAACCCTTGAGGCCCAGGCGTACTTTGAAATATTCTTATCGTACACTTTTCTCCATCTTTTCGTCTAAACGTCAAATTAGCCTTACTCATATTTACATTTCGTAAAGCTGAAGAAGGCGTTGCTTTATTTTGTGATTTTTGACAATCGGGACAATCTATGTTAACCGTTTCCATACTTATCGGTGTTTCACTAACAAGTGACCATCCGTAATTCAACATGCCGGATTTATAGAAAAAAACCACGTCTTTTATGTCTTTTTCAGTTTCGTAGGAAGCGGACACACCCGTAGGCAAATCCCAAAGGAAAAGCTGTTTACTACCCGGATATACAGGCATAAAGTTCAATTTATCAGGCCTATCCTTGCTCGCAGCCAGAACCTCTTCTTTGCTTGGGATCCGGCTACTATTAACAGTAAACCTTACCTTAGCCCCTTTAACCTTTGATGGCATAAATACCACCATTGCCAAATAACCATCTTTCATATAAAACCCTTGCTTCTGCTCTACCCAACCTGCCCGAGCCATCTCTTTCTTAAAAAAAGAACTTAGTCTATCTAAAGACAACGCACTCTCATAAATGCTAACAACGGATTGCGAAGGTCCAATATTTGCAGTTTTCTCCGAAATTAGTTCAACATCTGCTGGTAAGGGTATAGTTGGAGATGCTCCAAAGGCATATTGGCTAACAAACAACACAATAAATAAACCTAAAATACCTCGTCTTGTAATTGTGAATTTTAAAGACATTTCATCCTCCTTATGCAATTAACGAGAACCTATAATGCTTGGATCATAGCTATCATCAAAACTTCCTACGTCTCCACCGCTAAACTTTGAAGTACCGCAACTGCTTACGGCTGGATAAGATGAAGGCATTATCCCCGCGCTTGTTCCGGGATGCCTCTGGGTTACGCAACAAGTAGTATTCCATTTAGGCAAAACTACGCTATCAATCTTAACAATCAATAAATCCTCGGCATCTCCGCAAGAAACGCTAGACTGATTCCCATTCGGAGCCCAATTCTCGAAAGCCTCGTCATTTTTATCTTTTAAAAGATAAAGAGATATCGCCCCGCCAATTGCGACAAGTGCAGCTAGAATGCCTACAGCTACTGCATGCTCTAACCCTCCCCAAACATAAGAATAGTAAGCTACCCAACATCCCCCAACCATTATAGGACAACAAACAGGTGAGCCGATTATTGAAAGACAGGGAGGACAACATAAAGCTGCCACTAAACTACTGATAAAAGAGAGCATTGCAATCGCTGCCACTGTTGTCAAAACAACAGCAGTGCTATTAAGCACCCCGGCTATTATTTGAGAACGACTGATTAAATCTTCCAATAGACCGGTAATTTGTGAATAAGTCCCTACTGTATGCTGAAGCGTATAAGAAGAGATATTTGGCAAATCAAGGGTTGCGGAAACCGAATGGTTATTATTTATCTTATCCTGCCAGCTATAGTTCTTATCATTATAAGCCCCGTCTGATGCAAGCCAAGCCTGATAGGTATCTCCTTGTGCATCATTAAGCTTAGAAGAAATACAGCTATTGGAAAAAGCAAAACTAAAACCCACCTTATTAGATGACTCATAAGAATCCTGCATAAAGCTTATGGCAGCACAATAACTCTCTAGCTGCGCATCGTGAAAAGAATCTGTAAGCGAGAGCATATATTGCGCGGTAAGATTAAAAGCGCTTGTTGCCATCGCTGACTCAAAGAGTGCCAAAGCAGCTAAGCCATCCAATATTGAACCTATTAACATTCCATACCATATACTACAACACGCCGGAAGAAAACCATAAAAAGCAACAGTAGCTGCAGCAGCTAAGGCAGCACCTAAAAGGGCGTAAACGATTGCCTCATTTATATAATCATTCGCAGTAAAATAAAGTTGGCCATAAGTATAATAATTCATATCGTAATAAATCTGCAGCTGTTCATTCATTAAAGCTAAGGAATTAAAAGCTCCTGACCAAGCTGATGCTGCTGCTAGAGAACCAGCATCGGCCCCGTTGGCAGAACACGTCTTATCCAAAGAGACCCTACCGATATTAACTGTTGCAACCGCAGCGATAAGCAATATAGCCAAGACTACAAGCAATAAAGGGGTAACCTGACCTTTCAGATTAACCCCTTTCTTAAAATGCCTATTTTCTAAATACCAGGAGAAAAACATGATCCTCCTTCTATTGCAACATATATACCTGATTATTTCTTACAGGCGCTGCCTCAAAGACTCCGCTGCCGCTAGGCTCACCCGGTGTGCTTGAACCAGCCTGAACCCTTGTTGTATTATAGCGAATTTGACGCTTTACAATATTATCGCTAGACCACTTCCAGAAAGTAAGCAAGCCTGAAAGTAACGCTACTATTATAACAAAAATAAGCGTAAATTCCAACGTTGCCTGCGCCTTTTTTATCATTGCATACTCCTAGAGCGTTCTAATACATGGTCCCCGGGGTAATATTTCCCACCCTCTCCCAATGTATGCCTGAATGAATACGTACTACCACTTATATCTATATCCGCGGTTAGCACATCTCTTGCCTGTAGAGCTTTATTCGTAACAATGCCTCCTCCGAGGCCTTCTTGTTTTGCAAAAATAATATCAGAAGAAGTTGTGTTAACAAATTTATTCTCGCTGGTTTCAACCGTACCCTCATCGGGAGTCTCCCTGTAAGGTATATCTATCGCAGCACCTTCATTAAACTGATATTTTGATACTCCATGAGGGCTGGTGTTTTTACCATCAGCCCACAATACATTAGCATTGCCGGAAAAAGACTGAATCTGACCTAATTCCATAGGAGTCATTACATTAGGCATACGCCTGAAGGCAACCTTAGTATAAGAAGCGGAGTGATTGGCTGCTCTCGCTTCTTTTAATGCAGCGCGAAAACTCTGTTGTATATATGATTGCTGCCTATTAAGTTTCTCACTGTAATTAATAAGAAAAGAGAAGGCCATTATAATCAGTGACCCTAAGACTACAAATTCAGTAGTAGACTGCCCTACTTTCCCTCTAACCATATTACCCTCTCCTTGAAAAGCTACTCTTCAGTACTAGAACCATAAGTAGTATCCAACACCTCAATGGCAACGGTACTCTTTGCGCCCCCCCTAAACTCTTTCAATTTTGCCGAAGAATCTTGCGCTGTCAATGAGTCTGAGGTATTTATTTCCAAACCCGATACATCCTGCTGATAAACAGACTGCTCTGTACCTATCATATGGTCTGTCAACCCCTTTACCTTACCATGGAGACCGCGCCCGATATAATTCTGCATACCAAAGAAAACCAGCCCAACTATACCAATAATCAAAGCTACTTCAGTTAGGCTTTGCCCGCGCCCTACCAATAGGAATCTTTTAATGCCAGGTATCATTTTGCATAGCCCCTAAACTTTCGCTAGTACGCTTGACTACTCTTGATACTGTCTTATCCTTACTACTACTGCTGCTATCAGTGGAACCCGGAGTAGAGCCATCCTCATTGCCGTAAGTATATTTAGTCTCACTTGTAGAGACGACTTCGGATTCGCTATGCTTTTGCTCTACATTTATTGCTACAGTATTCCCCGGATCATACTGTCCTGCGCCTACTTGGTCAGACAGACTACGGACATGCCCCTGAAAACCGCGGCCCATATAAACAACCATAGCAATAATAGCCGCGGCAGAGAACGCAATCAAACAAAGATACTCTAAAGTTGTATTGCCTCTCTTCATCAGTATCCTAGTTAGTTTTCTGTGTCGAAATTACTAACCGTCTCGGACCCCGTCTTTGTCTGTCTGTTTCTCTGGATTTCCGTAGTAGTTTGCCCACCAGCCACCATATTCTCAACCTGGGTTAAACCGGTAGTTATTGTATATTCTCCTGTAGTATTGCCGGCTGAATATTGCTGGCCTATCTGGTCAGTAGATTCCCGTAGCCTTCCCTGAAGGCCTCTCTTCATATAAACACCCATGGCAATCAATGCAGCAACCACAAAACCGATAAGAATAACATACTCAAGGGTACTCTGCCCCTTCCTGTTTCTAGATAACATATTCACCTCCTTACTATTTTAAGGTGTAGGAGCCAAAATTGTTTGGGTGCCCGTCCTAGAGGAAACCTCTTCCCCTTCTATGCTTCTCTCTACTCCTCCGCCCGCAGTAGTTTTAATTTTCTCAGTAGCATCCCTGGCTGAAACCATATTAGTCGTAGTCATATACTCCGGCTCATACTGTGAAAGACCGCCTAATATATGCCCGGATGCAGGATCATTATAATCAACTGCCTGTTTCATTTTTGCCTGTAATCCACGCTTAACATAAATCTGCATAGCTACTGCCGCGCCTATTACCAACCCAATAACAATAGCATATTCTGCAGTACTTTGCCCCTTCCTCAATAGCCTTAACATAATATCACCTCCCTTAGAAATAAACAATCAACTGCCAACTAGAAATCTACTTCATTAACCTTATTCTGCATCTTATTCCCCAGAGTATCATAAGTACCTGTAAGCTTTGGCTTAAAAGCAGCAGCCACGGCGATTATTGCGCCGACTACGGCAGCCAGGATAATTACGTACTCCAAAGTACTTTGCCCTCTCCTTCTAATTCTCATCTTTCACCCCCCTCTATTTATTCTCTCCGGTAATAATTTAATTCCTCCTGTGTTTGTTTAAGCCGTGCATTCATCGAACGCATTACATATGTACTCATAGCCATCAAGGCAGCAGCTACGATTATAATCAGCATCGTATACTCTATAACGTTTTGCCCCTTATTATGGGTTAGAATCCTCATCGCATTGCCTCCGTAGCGCTGCTTACATACCCCCTAAAAATGGCAGGAGCCCTTTGCGCAAGGGCTACCGATGCCACAACAACTATGGCAAAAATAACAATATATTCGACAAGGCTCTGCGCCCGCCTGAGATTTTTATATACCCGTGGCTTATACATCCTGCGTTCCTCCCTTACAGGATATTCCTTATAATAGTACACCTAAAATATAACACCGGCATAATACCCAGTCAAGGCTATTTCCCCGTATATAGAAAACGCTTTCTTAGCTTATGGCAAAGTAAAACCTTGTGCCATCTATCCCGGATATGCCCTTCTCATTAAGCCTCTTAAAAATATATTTTAGGTCTTTTAGGCAAGGGTAGCCTTCTGGAATTTTAAAGATAAGGCGCTGCCAGCCTTCTCCTTTTTCAAGATTAATAGCCCGTAAATCATAAAACTTCTCCTTTATCATGGTAAAATCACTCTCCTCGTAACCTGAAGGCAGAAAATGCCATTTTATATAAGAATCCATGGCTTTTAGGTAATTAGTTAAGATGACAGCCAGATCCTTTGGGCCCTCTGTCGAAGGAAGTATAGTTTTATGGGAGAAAAAACGCTGAGAATTAGCGGTATAGGTAAAAAGTTCAATCTTACGGTTATAATCTTCAAAGGCATCCTCCGGGCTTGGCCAATGCTGAAGGTACTTTAAGACCAGGCCCTCCGTAGAGATTAATTCCGAAGGCATATTAGTAAGAATAACCAATTTAGCCTTTTCATTGATGCCGGGCTTTAAGGCAGCTCCCCTAAGCATGACTTTTTCCTTGAAAGAAGGATGCGAAATCACCATATCTATATCGGCAATATAAAGATCCTCTTTTAACTCCTCCAGGCGCAGTTGCCTAAATTCTCCTATTTTATTTACCTTACGGTATTCCTTAAATTGCCAAGGCCATAGCCCGAAAATAAAGGAATGCTTTTTAGCGGCAGGTAAGGCAAAATCGCCAATCTCTTCCAGCTTATTGCCGTAAAGAATAATCCGCGCAATATTGCTATAACTCATATCAAGAGATAAAAGTAAACGGATAAACTC
>JAKQSG010000028.1 GCA_029563245.1 Candidatus Omnitrophota bacterium | reverse complement strand
AACTATCTTTTCCTGAGTAGTCCGCTTCATATTAGGGCAAACCGCGCGTTCAGAAGCCGGATAGAATTCTTTTTTAGGGTTATCCTTCTTGAGGCGGTAAATCAGCCCGATCTCGGTCCCAACAATAAATTCCGCCGCCTCCGATTCCTTGGCAAATTTCGACATTTGCGATGTCGATAATGCAGCATCGGCCATAGCTACGACTTGCGGCAGGCATTCCGGATGGACAATAACCTTGGCAAAAGGATGGAACTTCTTCTCGCGTTTTACATCTTCCGGGAGAATCCTGATATGGGTAGGGCAAAATCCATTCCAGATAATCATTTTCCTTCCGGTCTTTTTAGCTACAAAATCAGCAAGGTACTTATCCGGAACAAAAATAATCTCTTCCTTGTCCTTTAAAGCATTAACAATAGCTACCGCGTTTGTTGAAGTGCAGCAATAATCTAACTCCGCTTTTACCTCCGCGGAAGTATTTACATATCCCACTACCACCGCCTGAGGATGGCTCTCCTTTAATTTTTTCAGATCACTGGCCTTGAGCATATTAGCCATAGGGCATCCGGCATGAATATCCGGCATAATAACTTTTTTATCCGGGGAAAGTATTGAAGCGGTCTCGGCCATAAAATATACGCCGCAGAAGATAATAATTTCGGCGTCGGTCTTAGCAGCAATGCGGCTTAATTCTAAAGAATCGCCGCGATAATCAGCTACATCCTGAACTTCGGGCAACTGATAATTATGCGCCAAGATAATAGCATTGCGTTTTTTCTTGAGTTCCTTGATCCTGCCTTCTAAAACACCTATCTCTTTAGACATTGTTTTATCCTAAAACTTTATCAATTACTCCTCCGCCAATAACCTTATTACGATTGTAGAAAACTGCTGCCTGACCGGGAGTGACAGCAAATTGCGGCTCTTTGAACTTAACCCTGATTTTATTATTTAAGGCCGGGATTAATTCTGCTTTTCTTTCCTTATGATTATAGCGTATTTTAACCTTGAGGGCAACTTTCTTTTTTATAGGCTTATAAGCATAATATAAATCCTTGATCAAGAACTCCGAGGATAAAACATCTTCCCTGCGGCCGATAGTAATCCGGTTTTTTTTATAATCTATCTTAGTAACATAAGCCGGGTAACCTTTAGCTATACCTAAGCCTTCCCTCTGCCCCACGGTATAATAAGCAATCCCTCTGTGCTCTCCGGCTAAATTCCCTTCCTGGTCTACGACTTCTCCCGGCTTTATCTCTTTTTGTAGCCGCATTTTCAAAAAACCCCGATAATTATCCTCAGGGATAAAACATACCTCCTGGCTGGCTATTTTATCCGCGACAGGTAAAGAAAAAACCCGGGCTAACTTCCTGACTTCGTCCTTGCTATACTTTCCGATTGGAAAAATAATATGCTTTAGCTGCGCCTGGTTTAAACGATAAAGAAAATAAGATTGGTCCTTATTTAAATCTTTGGCCTTCCCCAGCCAGAATGTATTTCCCGTTTTTAATATCCTGGCATAATGCCCTGTAGCCAGAAATCGAGCGTCTAAAGCCAGGGCTCTTCTTAAGAGCTCCCCGAACTTTAGGTGTTGATTACAAAGAATACACGGGTTAGGGGTCATCCCCGAAATATACTGCGCGCAGAAATCTTTAATTACATATCTCTCCAGCGATTTCTGCATATTTAGAACATAATGCTTTATGCCCAGCTTATTCGCTACCCTATGTGCATCATCTATACTACTTATACTGCAACATCCGGGTTTTTTGCGCCCTGTCACAGGAAGGTTGAAACACATCGTAATCCCGATAACTTCATAACCCTTATCTTTTAATAGTGCCGCGGCTACTGAAGAGTCAACTCCGCCGCTCATCGCCACCACCACACGGACTTTATTACGCATAAATACACCTATCAGGCTGTCTACTTAAGTAATAAAAAAGGGCACTTTTAGCATATAACTCAAAAGTGCCCGATTTCCTTCTTCTCAATACTGATTAATTTTACTTTTTGTTAAAAACCTTAACCAGGATCGCCATTAAAAACAAAGTATTAGCAATCACAATCAGGCTTAATGTTTTAATGCCCAACAATACATACGGCCGTCCGATCATGAATCTGGATATTGCCGCTACGGCCAGAATTAATAACCCTGCAGCCATAAGAACCTTAGCTAACTTTTCCATAACTCCTCCCGTGGTTATATAAATCAATAGACTTTTAAAATCCCGCTTAATTTAAATTATTATAGCACAAAACTATTCCCAGTAAAGAAGAAACGGGGCCAGATCTATTTTTTAAGAAAATAGAGCTAACCCCGTTTCTTTGTTTTTATAGGTTATAACTTAACTACCTTTGTAGCCTGCTCGCCTTTAGGACCTTTTTCGATCTCAAACTCAACTTCCTGTCCCTCTTCTAAAGTCTTATAGCCATCACCCTGTATAGCAGTGTGATGTACAAATACATCAGCACCGTTCTCAGGAGTAATAAATCCATAACCCTTCTGGTTGGAAAACCATTTCACCTTACCTTTTGCCATTGTTGCAATTTCCTCCTTCCGTGTAATATTTTAACAGACTAATAAGAGAAAAACCGCAAGGCGTGTCACTCTTTCTCCTTACGGTTAAGACGTTCTACTCTCCTTCATCTGTTACTGAAAAAAATTATACACTATTTTACAGGCTTGTCAACTATTTTTACCTCTCTTAAACCGTGCACGGAATTGCATAAGAAAACCTTCTCTGCCGCCCTAAGATCATCCTTTTTAATTACACGCTCCTTCACTAAACGTCTTTTTATAAGATAATGTCTGTATATACCCGGAAGCAGGCCCGAT
>JAKQSG010000149.1 GCA_029563245.1 Candidatus Omnitrophota bacterium | reverse complement strand
CAACCTGTATGGAATCAATAATCACTACGTCAGGATTAAGAGCCCTGATATGCTCAGTAATCAGGCTGAGGTCTGTCTGATTGACTATATATAACCCATCTGATTCATGGGCGCCTAACCGCTTAGCCCTCATTTTAGTCTGATGAACCGATTCTTCACCGCTGACATAAAGAACCTTTGCATTCTTGCGGGTTAATTGATTGGAAACCTGAAGCGATATGGTAGATTTACCCACTCCGGGATCTCCTCCGACTAAAACCACCGAGCCCTTAACAATACCTCCGCCTAAGACCCTGTCCAACTCATCTATTCCTGTTTTAAGCCGGCTCTCATTTGTTAACTTTACGTCTTTGAGCAAAACAGGGCCGTCCTTATATAAGGCTGAACGCTCTTTAACCTTAGGGCCGGAAGGCATAGAATAATCCTCTTCCGCAAAAGAATTCCAGGCCTGGCAATCGGGGCATCTACCCAACCACTTGGGCGACTGATAACCGCACTTCTGGCAACTAAATACTGTTTTTACCTTCATCTATTTCTTCTCTTTTGTCTTCCAGAATATCTTCCAGGGATTCTTCCTTAAATCAGTTACCAGGGCATTTATTTCATTATAAAGTTTATCGTCGTACAAAATCATCCCCATCGTGCCTTCCTTATTCAGTATCCTGTTAACTCCGATATTTACATTATCCGCTAGATTTTTGGTAGTCTTGAAAATATCATTAATCGCCACAGGGTCTTCTCCGGCTAATTCCTCGCTGGGATGAAGGCATTTACTATAATCAACTCCCGGTATGATCTCCAAATATTTTTCTCCTAATAAACCTAAGGTATTAACCCAAACCTTAGAATCTAAAGGAATCTTTACGTCATTTGGAACCCAGCATGTTATGCGTATCTTGGTATTGGACTCTTTTTCATCATAGAAATAGTTTATGCCGGTAACCTCTCCCACATCCACTCCGGAAAACCTTACCGGGGCGCCCTTCTTTACCCCGTTTATGAAATGGAACATAAAATTTACCTGATACCCCGAAGCCCAGGTCCTTATACCGCCTACCGATAAAACAAATATCGTAAAGATTGCCATACCGATAAAAACGAATATACCTAATTTTAATTCTAGCTTTGTCTTACCGAATATCATATTGGCCTCCGTTTACCTAAAGTAATCTTATGTTCTCAGTTATCGGCCCGTGTGCCAGGCCGTTAACAAATTGATGGACTATTGGATCTTTACTATTCTCTATCTCCTGCGGGGTTCCCTGGGCAATAATCTTACCCTGATACAACATAGCAATATTATCCCCTATCCTATAAGCGCTTCTCATGTCATGCGTAACTACAATAGAGGTGACGTTAATCCGGTCATGCAGGCTTTTTATCAATTCGTTAATACTGTCTGCAGTAATCGGATCTACCCCTGTAGTGGGCTCATCATATAGTATTATTTGGGGTTTGATGCATAATGCCCTGGCTAAGGCAACACGTTTTTTCATACCGCCGCTTAAGTCCGCAGGCATAAGGTTGGATATGCCGGACAACCCCACCATCTCCAGAGACTCCTCTACTCTTTCCGATATCTCTTTCTCGGATACATGTTCGTGCTCTATAAGCCCAAAACCGACATTTTCCCCGACAGTCATAGAATCAAAAAGTGCCCCTCCCTGAAAAACCAAGCCTATCTGCAAACGCAGGGTATCCAGTTCTTTTTCATTTAAAAGAGAGAGATCTTTACCGTCTATAATAATCCTGCCCTTATCGGCCTTAAGTATGCCGACTATATGCTTGAGCAAAACAGACTTCCCGCATCCTGAACGTCCGATAATAACACAGGTAGAGCCTTTCTTTATATTAAGACTGACCCCCCTTAATACCATATTACCGCTAAGGTTCTTCTCCAATCCTATAATCTCGATCATATTTTTCATTAAGGAAATATAAAATAAAAGAGTGCCGTAAAGACACAATCAGCGACAATAATCATTATAAAAGAAAAGACTACAGAACGAGTGGTAGCCCTGCCAACGCCCTCAGCCCCTCCCTTCACATTAAACCCTTCGTAACAACTAATGATAGCAATAATCATTCCGAAGAATATGGTTTTGGATAAACCGGTAAATATATCTTTATACCAGAGAGCCTCAAAGGTGACCCGAAGATATATGCTGGAAGATACCCCCAGCCTGAAAACACAGATAAGATAACTTCCCAATATTCCTATGGCATCGGCATACAATGTCAGAATGGGGAGCATAAGGCTTAAGGCTAAAAAACGCGGGACAACAAGATATTTCACCGGATTAGTGGCAAAGGTCTCCAGCGCATCTATCTGCTCGGTAACCTGCATTGAACCAATTTCGG
>JAKQSG010000011.1 GCA_029563245.1 Candidatus Omnitrophota bacterium | reverse complement strand
TAGGGAAGAATATTATAACCCTACTTCAGATAACCAGGGCGTAGCTGAAGCGATTATTGCAAAGCAGAGAAATGGACCGGTAGGTTCCTTGAAGCTGGCTTTTATCAAGGAGTATACCCGTTTTGAGAATATTGCCAGAATGGAATAAGTTATTGCACCAAGGGGTCAATTCTTATATAATAATGAAAATGCGTAAAATACTCTCCTTAATTTTATCCCTTATTTTTATTTTCTGCGTTGCCTCATTCTCTTTTGCGCAAAAAGAAGCCGAAGTTTCTAAGGAAGGCAAATTGGTCAGCGCAATAGAGATAACCGGGAATAAGGCTATATCTACTAATACTATTGTTTCCAAAATGAAGACCCGCATCGGGAGCCCCTATCAGGAAAATGTCATCAGCGATGATTTAAAGAGGCTCTACCTTTTAAATTTCTTCAGCGATATTAAAATAGACAGCCATTTGTATAAGGAAGGGGTAAAGGTCGTCATTACGGTAGTTGAGAGGCCGATTATTGAAAAGATCACCTTTTCCGGGATAAACCGTATTACAATAAAGGATGAAAAGTTAAAGTCTCAGTTAAAGTCCAGAGAAGGCCAATACTTAGACTACCCAAGCCTTGCCGAGGACCTGCGTATTTTTCAGAAGATGTATGAAAAGATAGGTTACAGCGAGGCAAAGATTGATTATAAGTTGGATATCGATGAGTCTACCAATAAAGTTAAGATTCATTTTAATATTATAGAGGGGGGCAGGGTACGTATTAAGGATATTATTATTAAAGGGAATAACAACTTTAAGGATGCCCGCATATTAAAACTTTTAAAGACTAAAAGGGCATGGTTTTTTAACGCCGGGGTCCTCAAGGATGATGTCTTTACCGAGGATATCGAGCGCATAAAGGCCTTTTACCGTAGAGAGGGTTATATTGATGTTGCGGTTTCCTCTAAGGTGGTGCCTGATGAGAAAAAGCCTTTCTTACTTTTTGTTCATATAGATATAACGGAGGGGAAGAAGTATTTAGTCGGCGATGTGGCAATCAGGGGGAATAAAGATATAACCGAGAAAGAGATCCTTATGCGCCTTAAGGAATGCGTAACCGGAAAAACCTTCAGCGAAGAGGCAATGCGTTATGATGTTTCTTATATACAGGGGCTTTATTTTGACCGCGGGTATATCTCCGCTTCTGTACAGGAGGCGGTCTCTTTAAACCCTCAGACGAGCCGCGTTGATATAGTCTATAGTATAGTCGAAAATAACATCACCTATGTCGATAAGGTAAGGGTGAGGGGCAATATCAAGACCAAGGATATTGTAATACGCAGGGAGATGCGTTTGCATCCGGGTGATAGGTTTGACGGAGAAAAATTAAGGCGTAGCAAGGAGAGGCTTACCAATCTGGGTTATTTTGAAGAGATTAGCTATGATACCGAAGATACTGATACAGCCGATAAAAAGAATTTAATTGTCGATGTAAAGGAGTCTAAGACCGGTTCTTTCAGCTTCGGCGGCGGATATAGCACTGTGGATGATTTTGTAGGGTTTGTAGAGGTGGAGCAAAAGAATTTTGACTGGAAGAATTGGCCCTATTTCACCGGGGCAGGGCAAGACCTTAAATTGCGCGCTACAATCGGAACCATAAGTACGGGTTTTGATCTAAGTTTTACCGAGCCCTGGCTTTTTGATTATCCGGTATCATTCGGATTTGATGCCTATAGGCGTACCCATGAAAGGGATAGCGATGTGGGGTACGGTTATGATGAAGAGGTAACCGGAGGAGCGTTGCGTTTAGGCAGGGAGCTGTCCGAATATTTAAGGGGTGACCTTGTATATAGGCTTGACTTAATAGATATAACCAATATTTCTTCAGGAGCTACCTATTTAGAGGAAGAAAAAGGGTCTAATCTTATAAGCAGTATTACCCCCAGCCTCACCTTTGATAGCAGGGATAACATTTTTGATACTCATAAGGGGAATCTTCTTTCTGGGTCTATAGAATTTGCCGGAGGACCCCTGGGCGGGGATAAGAACTACTGGAAATTCTTTGGTCGGGCAAGCCATTATATCCCATTGCCGCGTAATTCTACCTTAGAGCTTCGCGGCAGGATCGGTTTGGCAGATCCTTATGGCGACTCAGCCAAGATACCAATATATGAAAGATTCTTTGCCGGAGGAGCCTATACTATCAGAGGGTACGAAGAAAGAAAGATTGGCCCGTATGACCCCGTAACTAAAGACCCCCTTGGCGGTAACGCTATGTTTATCGGAAACATAGAATATGTTTATCCCCTGTTTGGTTTTCTTAAGGTTGCTGCATTTTATGATGTAGGAAATGTTTGGGAGAAGCTGGGAGATTTCGGCTCTTCTGGCAATACGGCGAATAATACCGGAAAATTTAAGTCAAGCTTTGGTTTGGGCTTCAGGATTAAGACTCCGATTGGGCCTATTATGCTTGATTACGGTATACCTATGGATAAGGCGCCGGGAGAAGACAGCAAATCCAGCGGTAGATTCCACTTTAGCGTAAGTAACAGTTTTTAATTTATATAAAAAGGAGGATTCAAAATGAAGAAGTTAGTCTTGGTTGTCGCGGCGGCACTATTGGGAATGTTTGTTGTAAGTGGTTCGGTCTATGCCCAGGATAAGCTTGCTTATATAGATTTAAGCAGGGCATTTAGCGAGTATAATAAAACAAAAGATTATGATAAGAAATTAACCGAAAAAGAGAATGGCTATGTTAGCGAAAGAGATAAGAAGGTCGGAGAATTTAACGCCCTAAGGGATAAATTTGCGCTTTTAAGCGATAAGGATAAAGAGGCTAAAAAAGGCGAACTTGAGTCAAAGGCAAAGACGCTTAAGGATTTTGTGACCCAGAAAGAAGAAGATTTGCGCAAGGAACAAGAGGAGAAGATGAAGGAGATCCTCAAGGATATACAGGATGCAGTGAAATCTTATTCTGAGAAATCAGGGATTACAATTGTTTTTAATGACCGTGTCTTAGTTTATCAAAACAATAGCATGGATATTACGGATAGCGTTATTGCGATATTGAACAAAAAGAGGTAGTTTTTGAAGTATAATGCGTAAGACCTTAAAAGAAATTGCTCAGTTTGTTAAGGGTGATGTCGTAGGGGATGAGAGTATTGTTATAACCGGCGCAAACGGTATAAAAGAGTCACAGGCCGGAGATATTACTTTTCTATCTAATCCTAAATACTATGCATTACTTGACTCAACTGCTGCTTCCGCGGTCATCACATCCAGGGACAAATTTGAAACCAGCAAACCGGTTATCCGTACCGATAATCCTTCGCTTGCTTTTGCCAAGGTAATATCTCTGATTAAGGATGATGCCTCTATCTGTCTAAAGGGTATCCATCCCAGCGCAGTCTTAGGTAAGAACACTAAACTGGGTAAAAATGTGGCATTAGGGGCATATGTTGTTGTCGAAGATGATGTTTCAATCGCAGACAATGTCTCTATATATCCGGGGGTTTTTATCGGCAGGGAGAGTAAAATTGGCGATGGTTCTTTGATTTATCCTAACGTTACCATACGCGAACGTACTATTATCGGTAAGAAAGTAATAATTCATAGCGGTACGGTTATCGGTTCAGATGGTTTTGGATTTGTTACTATAGAAGGCGTGCATCATAAAATCCCGCAAGTAGGGATAGTCGAGATATGTGATGATGTTGAGATCGGGGCAAATGTTACAATTGACCGGGCGCGTTTTGATAAGACGGTTATCGGTTCAGGCACTAAAATAGATAATCTTGTACAAATAGCGCATAATGTAGTTATAGGGAAGAATTGCCTTATTGTCGCCCAGGTGGGGATATCCGGGAGTACTGTTGTAGGCGATAACGTTGTTTTGGCCGGGCAGGTAGGATTAGTAGGCCATATTAATATCGGAGACGGGGTGATAGTGACTGCCCAGTCCGGAGTAACTAAGTCTATCCCGCCTAACATAATGGTGTCAGGTTCTCCGGCAAGGCCATTTGCTGTTAATCAGAAAGTGCTTGCTTGCTCTCAGAGCCTTCCTAAATTTTTCATTTTGATAAAAGAATTAAAGAGGAAGATTGAAGGTTTAGAGTCAAAACTCCCCTAAGAAAAGGACATGATGGATTTTCAGAGGACTATTGCTAAAGAAATTAGTTTTAGCGGCATAGGCCTGCATACTGGTAATAAAAGTAATGTTACCTTAAAGCCGGCGGGTGTTGATACCGGGATTGTTTTTGTGCGTTGCGACTTACCGGATAGTCCTAGGATAAAAGCCGCTATCAATTTCCTCTCTACTGTTGGGAATACCCCCAGGAGAACCACAGTTGAATCCAAGGGTGCCCAGGTACAGACCATAGAGCATTTTATGGCTGCCTTGGCAGGCTCAGGGATAAACAATCTGGAGGTTGAGCTGGATAATAATGAAATGCCCGGATTAGATGGCAGCAGTATTAAATATATGGATATAATCAGCCAGGCAGGCATCAGGGAATTAGGGAAGGCCCGGGACTATTTCTCTATAAAAGAGCAAATCCGTATAGAAGAAGGCGGAGCCTACATTATGGTATTGCCCTGCGATGATTTTAAGATATCCTATACCCTGGATTATAATCTTGTTGAACAAAGGAGAGAATTTATAGAATTGAACTTTTCCGCTCCTGAGGTATTTAAGCAGGAGATTGCCCCTGCTCGTACATTCTGCCTTGAGAGCGAGGCTAAGGAGCTCCAGCAGCAGGGCCTCGGCCTGGGGGCTAATTATGAAAATACGCTGGTACTGACCAAGGATGGGACCGTCATTAAGAATAAGGTCCGTTTTTGCGATGAGTTTGTGAGGCATAAGATTCTTGATTTGATGGGGGACTTAAATCTTTTGGGTTTTGGCCTCAAGGGCCATATTATTGCTTTTAAAAGCGGGCATGCCCTGAATCTTAAGCTAGTAAATGCGATCACTAAACAAAGGGAGAAATATTCTATGAAAAAAGAAAGTGGTATTCTAGAAGTGACTGATATTATGAAAATCCTTCCGCATCGCGAGCCTTTTCTTTTTGTGGACAGGATTATAAAGCTTGAATACGGCAAGCATGCTACGGGCATTAAGAATGTAACTATTAATGATTATTTCTTTAAGGGCCATTTTCCGGGCCATCCGGTTATGCCGGGGGTTATTATTATAGAGGCTATGGCTCAGGTTGGCGGGGTAATGATGCTGGCGCCCGAGGAAAACAGGGGAAAGTTGGCTTTTTTTATGGCGATAAATAACGTAAAATTCCGTAAGCCTGTTGTGCCCGGAGACCAGCTTGTTTTAGAAGTCGAAGCAGTAAAGGTTAAATCTAAGACCGGCCAGGTGCGTGGCAGGGCCTTAGTTGAAGGTAAGGTAGTGGCAGAGGCAGATCTTATGTTCGCTTTAGTCGAATAAAAATGCAAATACACCCAAACGCAATCGTCTCCGGTAAAGCTAAGATAGCTGATAATGTAAGTATTGGTCCCTATAGTATCGTTAATGACGATGTTGTTATAGGCTCTGGTACAAAAATCGGCAGCCATTGTATAATTGATGGCAATACCCTGATCGGGGAGAATTGCGAAATATTTACCGGAGCCTGTATTGGATCCCGCCCGCAGGATTTAAAATATAAAGGAGAGAAGGTACTTTTAGAGATAGGTGATAATAATATTGTTCGTGAATATTGCACCTTTAACCCGGGCACGGGAGATGGGGGCAGGACTAGAATTGGATCTCATAATCTTTTTATGGCCTATTCCCATGTTGCACATGATTGCAGCGTAGGGAATAGTTGTGTTTTTGCTAATAATGCCACGCTTGCCGGGCATGTTATCGTTGAAGATTCGGCAGTTATCGGCGGTTTAGTTGCCATACATCAATTTGTCAGGGTGGGGAAGTTCTCTATAATAGGAGGCTGTTCTAAGGTTGTCCAGGATATTCCTCCTTTTTCTACCTGTGATGGGCATCCTGCGCTCGTATACGGCCTTAACCTGATAGGATTAAGGCGTCATAAGGTCTCCCGCGAAGCTATCAAAGAGCTTGACCGCGCCTACAGAATACTTTTTAATTCCGGTTTTACCCCTAAGCATGCTTTAGAAGAGTTAATTTTAGGGAAGTATAATTCTGCGGAGGTTAGGTATCTTATCGATTTTGCCAAAGGTTCTAGCCGCGGCTTAAGTAAGTCTTGCAGAGTAGAAAAATAATTATGGAAAGAATAGGTTTGATTGCCGGCAATAGGAAATTCCCTTTACTCTTTTGTGAAGGAGCAAAAAAAAGCGGTTTTTATATTGTGGCCGTTGCTATTAAAGGAGAGACTTCTCGCAGGATAAACAGCCTTGCAGATAAAGTCTTTTGGGTTAAGCTTTCTGATTTTAGCCGTATTTTCGACATATTCAGAGATGAATCTATTAAGCGCGTCGTTATGGCCGGTCAGGTCAGCCCTTACCGCCTTTTTAGCAAAGAAGTGGTTAATAACCCTGATATCAGCCAGATTTTATCCAGCATAAGAAACAAAAAAGCGGATACGATATTCGGCGCAATCGCTGAAAAGCTGAAGAATGCGGGGTTAGATTTAATCGATTCCACAATTTTCGTAAGAGATTATATCCCCGGTAAAGGGGTGCTTACTTTGAAGCATCCCGATGCTAAGACCTTGGATGATATCAACTTTGGTTTGGGGTTGGCAAGGTCAATCGGTGCCCTGGATATCGGCCAGACAGTAGCAGTAAGGGATAAGGCTATAGTTGCGGTTGAGGCTTTGGAGGGGACAGACAACCTTATTTTAAGAGCGGGGAGGCTTGTCGGCGGAGGCATTACAGTAGTAAAAGTAGCTAAACCGAATCAGGATATGCGTTTTGATATTCCGGTAATCGGTCTAAGGACTATAAAACGCCTAATTAATGCTGGAGCAAAATGCCTTGCTATTGAAGCAGATAAGACGCTTTTTATAGACAGGGAAGCTTCTATTAAATTAGCCGAGAGAAAAGGGATAGCAATAGTAGCATTATAGAATAAACCCCTTGACATGGTCTTGAGTAGTGATATAAATATATATAACAAGGAGGGAGTTATGGCAAAGTTAGTTGGGTCAAAGCCGGTTGAGTTTAAACTTTATGCGCCAGCTGCTAAGAAAGTAGCAGTAGCCGGAAGTTTCAATAAATGGGATATCAAGAAGCTTTCTGGGAAAAAAGATTCTAAGGGTAATTGGATAGCGAAGACTACCCTCAAGCCCGGAAGATATGAATATAAATTCTTTGTGGATGGTTCTTGGCAGAATGATGCTAATTGTACTGCATGTGTGCCCAATTCTTTTGGTACGCATAACTGTGTAATAGAGGTTAAATAATTTATCTTAGGTATTTCTATCAACTAAGGGCGCTATTTTCTATAGCGCCCTAAAGTTTTATCACTATGCAGTATCTTTACGGTCCTATAAAATCACGCAGGCTAGGGGTATCCTTAGGGATCAATCTTACCCTTCCTAAGACATGTAGCTTTGACTGCCTATACTGTCAAATCGGAAAAACTAATAATCTGACCCTTTCCAGATCAGAATATGTCAAGATCAATCAGATCATTGAAGAGTTAAGGGAGTGGGTTCATAATGGTAAAAACGACTTATCTTCTATGGATTATATTACTTTATCTGGTTCTGGTGAGCCAATGCTAAATAGCGGGATTTCTGATCTCATTATTTATCTTAAGGGGCTCTCTAATGCTAAAATAGCACTGATAACAAATTCTTCTTTCTTATGCGATTCATCATTGCGCAAGGAAATATCTAAAGTAGATTTAGTCGTTCCGTCTTTAGATGCGGTAACCCAGGAATTATTCGTTAAGATCGATCGCCCGCATGAAGGGTTAAGGATTGAAGATATTATTAATGGGTTAATTTCTCTCAGGAAAGAGTTTAGGGGGAAGATCTGGCTTGAGGTTATGCTGGTTAAGGGAGTAAACGACGATATACGCCATATAAGAAAATTAAAAGAAGTTATAGACAGAATAAATCCCGATAAGGTCCAGCTTAATTCACCTGTACGTACTGTTAGTGAAGCAGGTGTTTTTTCGGTTTCCAGGCCTAAGCTTAAGAAGATAGCGAATATTTTAGGGGAAAAAGCAGAGATAATTTAAAGCGCCCATCGCCCAATGGATAGGGCACCAGTCTTCGGAACTGGCCTTGGTGGTTCGACTCCACCTGGGCGCAAATTGCGTATGATAAAATTAAATATTAAGAGGATAATCGCTAAGGAAGCTTTAGTTATTTTAGGGTTAGCAGGCTTTTTATATATATTGGTGCATTTCTTTCTTCAAAATGTCCCTATAGCCTTGCCAAAATATAAATTAGATTTTGGTAACGGAGAAACATACAACCTTGACATAATCCCGCAGATACGCAACTACTCCGATTATAACGAGTTTCTTGAAGTGGCATATAACCCTCCCCCAAAGGTTGTTGAAAAACGCGTAAAGGAATTTATGAAGGTGATGAATATTAGGTCTCAGTTAAAGAGCGCTAGGTTAATAAATTCCAAGCAGCTCTATTTATCAAAGGCATACAGCCGTTTTGTCGGCGTAAGTTTTATTGTTAAGCTTCTTTTTCTATACTTATTTTTATTGTTAATTCGTTTCGTGGTTTGGGCATTGAAAGTCTTGCTCAAGCCATCTTTATAATTTATAAGATTTATTTAGGCTAAGAAGGTATCCTATGAAGGTATTATTAATTCTGGCGGGATTTGTTTTGTTTATTTTCCAAGAAGGTTTTAGCAGCGAGCAAGGTTATAGCCTTTTTGAGAAGGTCAGTTTTTCTGATAGCTCTGCTTTTTCTGAAGACTGCACTTCTTCTGAAAGGTTTGTCTCTTCAGAGGTTTTTGATGCTTCGGAGAAGTTTAATTCATCTGAGAATTTTACTTTTTCTGAAGACGGCACTTCTTCTGAAAGGTTTCTCTCGTCCGAGGATTTTAGTTCATCCGAGAGCTTTGGTAGCGGGAATTAATTTATTATTTTCTTGATTTACTTTTTTAGATAAGCTATACTCTTTACTGCACTTTTATAAATTTTTTGGGCCATTAGCTCAATTGGCAGAGCAGGACACTCTTAATGTCAAGGTCGTAGGTTCGACTCCTACATGGCCCAATATATTTATTCCACTCTTTTTCTTAGCGTAATTCCCCGTTATGACGATAAAATATGAGATCATTGACCATACCGCAGATATCGGTTTAAGGATTATCGGTAGCGACCTTAAGGAGTTATTTCAGAACTCCGGCTTAAGCCTCTTTCAGATCTCATCCCGCAAGCAATTTACCAAAGACAAAAGGCACACCCCAGTGGTTATAAAACAAAAAGCAGAGAATATCGAGGAGCTCTTTATTAATTGGTTAAATGAGCTTCTCTCTCTATCCGCGGTAAAGGGGCTGATTTTTTATCACATTAAGATTAATAAAATTAACCAGAACAGCCTGGAGGCAATCTGCCAGGGGAGCAGTATCAATAACTACAAGGTTAATACTGAAATTAAGGCCGCAACTTACCATAATCTTAGTATTAAAAATAATGAAAAAGGCTGGGAGGCCAGGGTGATATTAGATGTCTGATTCTTTAAGGCTGGAGAAGATCGATGATTTCCGTTGGCGGATACCTGCTGGATATAAGCCTGGGATGCGTGTGCCGGGGATAATCTATGCCGATGAAAGGCTCTTAAGGGATATAAGGGAGGATAAGGCCTTAGAACAGGTGGCTAATGTCGCCTTTTTGCCCGGGATTGTCAATGCCTCGTTTGCCATGCCGGATATCCATTGGGGCTATGGTTTTCCTATCGGAGGCGTAGCGGCGACTGATCCTGAAAAGGGCGGCGTTATCTCTCCCGCAGGGGTAGGTTTTGATATAAATTGCGGAGTACGCATGCTAAGAACCGATCTTGCCTATGATGATATAAAGGACAAACTTAACAATTTGGTCGATGCTTTGTTTTCGGGGATTCCTTCTGGTGTCGGCTCAAAAGGAGATATAAGGGTTAGCATAAAGGAAGAAGAGGAGATTTTAGTTAAAGGGTCCAGGTGGGCGGTTGAAAAAGGTTTCGGAATACAGGATGATTTGGATTGTACTGAAGAAAACGGAGCTATGCAGGGTGCAGACCCGGGTGCAGTCTCTGATCGGGCTTACCAAAGAGGAAGAGCACAGTCAGGGACCTTGGGTAGCGGGAATCATTTTTTGGAGATTCAGGTAATTGATCAGCTTTATGATGCTAAAGCATGCAATGCGCTTGATTTGAATCTGGGACAGATTACGCTAATGATCCATTCCGGCTCTAGGGGGTTAGGTTATCAGATCTGCGAAGATTATACGCGCAGCATGGTCCAATGTCTTAATAAGTATGATATTAAGATACCTGACCGCCAGTTGGCCTGCGCACCGGTTGACTCTAGCGAAGGAATGGCCTATCTATCTGCAATGAAGTGCGCGGCTAACTATGCCTGGGCAAATAGGCAATGCCTTATGCATCTTACCCGTAATATTTTTGAGAGGGTTTTTAATTCTTCATGGCAGAAACTTGGTATGTCTCTGATTTACGATGTAGCTCATAATATCGCTAAAATAGAGAGGAATATGGTTTCCGGAGAAAACAGGGTTCTTTGTGTACACAGAAAGGGCGCAACCCGGGCTATACCTGCGGGGCATCCTGATTTACCGCAAAAATATATGAAGATAGGCCAACCTGTAATAATTCCCGGGGATATGGGTAGGAATTCTTATCTTTTAGCCGCAGATAAGAATGCGGGAGAGACTTTCTTTTCCTGTTGCCACGGAGCGGGCCGCCTTAAGTCCCGTAGCGCTGCCTTACATACAATCAATGCAGATACTTTATTGAAAGAATTGGAATCTCAGGGTATAATAATAAAAGCTTCAGGCCGGTCAACTATAGTAGAAGAGGCCCCGGAAGCGTATAAAAATGTAAATGATGTGGTAAGGGTAGTGCATAACGCAGGTATTGCCAGGCGCGTTTGCAGGATGCGTCCACTGGGAGTCATAAAAGGCTAAGTAAGTTTTAAAGTAGGGACTATCCCCGAAGGGGACTTTCCCTACCAAGCGAAATGCGCATAAATTGCTAAATGCGCAAAAAGGATGATTAAATGTTAGACCTAAAGTTTATCCGCGAAAACTTGAAATTAGTTAAAGAATCTATCAGTAACCGTAATTTGCAATTAGATTTAGGCGCGCTCTTAGAGATAGATGATAACCGCAGGGATATCCTGTTAAGGCTTGAGAATTTACGCGCCAAGCGCAATAAGGCTAACGATGAGATAGGCGCCCTCTTAAAAGAAAAAAAGGATGCCCAGGAAAAGATTAATTCAATGAAAGCCATATCCTTAGAGATAGGCCAGATGGAAGATGAGGTTAAGTCTGCCCAGGAGAAGTTATCCGAGATTCTAATTAAGATTCCCAATGTCGCGCATCCCTCTGTACCGATAGGCGGCCCAAAGAATAATGAAGTAGTGCGTACCTGGGGCAATCTCAGGGAGTTCAATTTCAAGCCCTTAAACCATATTGATATTGCCCAGGGGCTGGACATTATTGATTTTAACCGTGCCACTAAGATAACCGGATCAAACTTTATACTTTATAAAGGTTCAGGGGCTAAACTTGAGCGTGCCTTGATTAATTTCATGCTTGACCTGCATACAAAAAAGCACGGTTATACGGAAATATTGCCTCCGTTTCTGGTGAATAGGGCCTCAATGACGGGGACAGGCCAGCTTCCCAAGATGGAAGAAGATATGTATAAGCTTAAAGATGATGATCTTTTTCTTATTCCTACGGCAGAGGTCCCGGTTACTAATATATTCCGTGATGAGATATTAGATGAGGAGGTTTTACCGGTTTATTATGCCGCTTTCTCAGCATGCTTTAGAAGGGAGGCAGGGGCATACGGTAAGGATACCCGTGGTTTAATGCGCGTACATGAGTTTAATAAAATTGAGATGGTTAAATTTGTAAAGCCTGAAAATTCTTACGATGAATTAGAGAGTCTGGTAGGTAATGCAGAGGAGGTCCTCAAGCTGCTGGAGATACCTTATCGGGTAGTGAAGTTAGCTACGCAGGATTTAAGTTTTTCCGCCAGTAAGTGTTATGATCTAGAGGCATATGCACCCGGCATAGATAAATGGCTGGAGGTTTCAAGCTGCAGTAACTTTGAGAATTTTCAGGCGCGACGGGCTAATATACGCTTTAGAAGAAAAAGCGATAAGAGAGTTGACTTTATTCATACATTAAATGGCTCCGGGATAGCCTTGCCGCGTACAGTCGTTGCCATATTGGAGAATTATCAGCAAGAGGATGGTTCGGTTTTGATACCTAAAGTGCTAAGGGAATATATGGATGGAAAAGAAAGAATTTCCTAAGAAGGATCTTGGGCGAAACCTTAAACCGGATAAGGCCGCTATTGGTAAATCCAGCTGGGTTTCTGATAAGGCTTTTGATATTATAAAACTGGTTTTAGGGATATTCCTGCTGCCTTTTGTTTATTCCTCGACAATTGCCTTTTTAAGGCAGATAGCCTACATTGATTCCTCCCTACAAGATTATTTCTGGTTTGGGGTAATTGCTTTTATTATAGCCTATCTTTTTGTTGTTGAGTCTGGCTGGGTTTATGAAAAAGGGCATAAGCTTTTAGAGGTTATATTCGGTTTTTTTCAGCCCCTGGTTAAGGTGGCGCCGTACTTATTACCGGTTTATACAATAATTATCTTTTTTGTTTATCTTATCCTCAACCTCTTTATCAATAACTCCCGGCTTATCAATTATACGATGTTTTTCTTTGGGGCAAGCCTGATTATGCACCTTATATTCTCCTCAAAGGCTATACGTTCTAAAAAAGGCGACCTGCTAAGGAGTAATTATATTTTTGGGTTTTCTTTTATTTACATCATTAACCTTGGAATATTTGCTTTCTTTTTAAACGTTATTTTTAATGATTTTTCATTTGTTAAATTTTGTAATACTGCTTATTCTATCGCAAGCAATATATTCGGCGTTATCTTTTCGCAGCTTTTTAAAGTCTGAATCTTGGAGGAGTGGCAGAGCGGTTGAATGCGGCGGTCTTGAAAACCGTTAGGTACGCAAGTGCCTCGAGGGTTCGAATCCTTCCTCCTCCGTTAACGTAAGGGGAATAATAAAATTATGGAAGATGCCTTGTTAAGAGAGTTTCGTGCTTTAGTTGATGTAGATGATTTTGATAAGAGTTATTCCAAGTTTATAGGTAATGGTAAATACTTTGGCTTTCCGCTTGAGCCTATTATAAAGGCAGAGAAGAGGCTAAGGGACGCCAAAGAGCATTCTATTGCCTATTTTTCTATGGAGTATGGGCTGGCGACAAGTTTTTATAATACGTTTCAATCTCAGGGTCTGGTCGGACCAGAGAATAAAACTCCCAGGAATACGGTTTTTTCAAATTACCGCGTAGCTGACTATCTCTTTGACGTAAAAGTTGAGAATCTCATAGATCTGCCCATTTATAGCGGCGGTTTAGGTGTGCTTGCGGGAGATACCGTAAAAACAATGGCCGATTATAAGCTGCCGGCCTTAGCTATAGGCATACTATGGCACTGCGGATATTTCCGACAGGAATTCTGGTTTAAATACGGGCAGGTTCCTGAGAAGATGCATTGGGATCCATATACTTATCCCGGGCTTATACCTCTTAAGAATACCGTAATTATTAAGCTTAAGGATGAAGAGGTTCGCTTAAAACTTTGGAAGTATTATGTTTATAGCTATAAGCGGGATTACGCACTGCCGCTTATTTTGCTGGATGCAGAGGTTCCTGATAACAGAGAAGATATAAAGATGCTTACCGACCAGCTTTATCGTAGCGATAACTCCTGGATTAAGCTTATGCAGAGGGTTATCCTTGGTTTTGGCGGGGTAAGCGCAGTCAATAATCTAGGTTATCCTATTAAGATCTTTCACCTTAACGAAGGGCATGCTGTTTTTGCTTTTGTTGAGAAAGCCCGAGGGCTTGCTGATAAACAAGTTGAGGAATTAAAGAAGCACTTTTGTTATACCTGCCATACCCCTGTGCAGGCCGGCCATGACCGTTTTTCGCAGGATGATATCAGGAGGGTGCTGCAGGAAAAAGATTTTAATTTAATAAATAAATACGGCAGGGAAGGTTCAGGGGGCATTAATTTAACCCTTCTTTCCATGAATATCGCCTCCTCGATAAATGCGGTTTCTAAAAGGCATCAGGAAGTTATGCAATTGCAGTTTCCGGACTATAAAGATAGGATAGGCTATGTTACTAACGGTGTGCATCCCTATACCTGGATCTCTAAGGATTACCTTGAATTGTTTAAGAAGTTTACACCTCCAATTGAAGATATTGAATCTAATCCATTATCGCTGGACAAGGTTTTAGGCCTTAAGGAAAATGGTGATTTCCGCAGACAGATATGGTTTGCGCATAATACTAACAAGAAAGGGCTCTGTTCTTTGTTGGGGAAGTGGAAGTTAAAAGAAGATATATTTACTGTTTGCTGGGCGCGTAGAATGGCTGCTTATAAAAGGCCGAGTTTAATACTTTATGACGTAGAAAGGCTTATTGAAATTGCTAAGGCTGTAGGGCCCCTGCAAATCATACTGGCGGGTAAGGCTCATCCAAATGATAACCTGGGTTTTACTTTTATTAATGAAATGATGGATAAGGTTGATAAGTTAGGGGATAAGAATTATGATATGCTGAAGATAGTTATATTGGAGAATTATGACATCTACTTAGGCAGAATTCTTACTAGCGGTGTAGATTTATGGCTAAATAATCCTTATCCTCCTTTTGAGGCTTCCGGAACAAGCGGGATGAAAGCTATCCTTAATGGAGTTGTCCAGATGACCACCTCTGACGGTTGGGTAGTAGAAGCTGAAGATAAAGGGATAGGGAAGATTTTCGGATATCGCTATGCCGATGGCAAGATAGGTAATGAATTTGACCGCTCGATGAAGGATGACGCCCAGGAGCTATATAAAGGCCTTGAGGAGGTAGCTGCTCTATATTATTCTACTTTTAAGAACAATCTTTCTTCTAAGTGGGTTGATATGATGATTAATTGCGTTGCTACCGGGGCGCATTTTAATACTTATAGAATGCTCGATGAGTATAAAAACTTTATTTGGGGCTCCTGTTTGGAAAAAGAGAGAGCATTGAAGGTTTAGAGATTGGAGAGTTGGCAGAGCTGGTTGAATGCGGCGGTCTCGAAAACCGTTGTCGTTGTAAAACGACCGGAGGTTCGAATCCTCCACTCTCCGAGTACTTGCTTGCGGTAAATCAACTCATTCTGTTATAGAACCGACTTTATCCCCGAGTCTACTATTTGCTGGTTGATATCTTAAGCAGTAATATGCCCGAAAAAGAACTATCCCCATATGAAACAAGTTGACGAATCTCTGCATATTAACCTTAATAATCGTTGTAACAATAACTGTATTTTTTGTATGGAAAATAACCTTCAAAATCTTCCTATTTTCTCAAAAGAAAAGCTTTGCGCGCTATTGAAAAGTGGCAGGAAGAAAACAGACGGAGTCCTTTTTACCGGGCCTGAACCAACATCGAATGAATTTCTCTTTGATTATATTCGTTTTGCTAAGGAAATTGGCTACAAGAAGATTCGACTAGTCACGAACGGACGCAGGCTAGCCTATTTAAAATATGCTGAAGATTTATTGAATTCTGGTGTTAATGAAATAAGCGTTTCTCTTCATGGTCAAAATGCCAAGATACATGACGCCTTGACCAGAACCCCGGGTAGTTTTAAGCAGACAATAAAAGGGTGTAAAAATTTGGAAAAGCTAATTTATAAAAAGCCTTTCAAATGGTATATAAATATTACCTTTACAAGAATTAATTCCCCTCACTTGCTAGATTTATTAAAAACCGCTTCTTCTTTTAAACATATTGAGGGAATTGTAATTAACGTTGTGATTCCTCAGGGGAGAGGGTTGACATTTTTCAATAGTTTGATCATCAACTATGCTAACTTAGCGGAAACATTCAAGGCTGCAATAACACAGTTAGAGCTAAATTATAAGCAAAGAAAACTTAAGAAACCTAGTATAACTTTATTAGGCATACCTTTTTGTCTTTTGAGGGGATACGAGGAATATGTTAATAATTATGAGCCGATTTTAATGAATTCAGGTAAAATATCGTTAAATATTCGTAAAAGAAGAAGATATCAAAGGTTATTTGGTGTAAAGTGTAAATATTGTAAATATTTTTATATTTGCGAAGGTGTCTGGGCCAGTTATATTAGAAAACATGGATGGGGTGAGTTTATTCCGATTAAAGAATGAAATTAAATATTTCTCTAAGTTAAGTAATGTATCATTTTTTTGTATAAAGTCATAGTGCCAGAGAATTATTCTTACTCAGGCTGCCAAGGTTTTGATAGGAATCAAAGAAATAATAATAGTTTCAGAGCATTACATACATTTGGGTCGGAAATATGAGAGAAAGCACTTGCGATAACGACGGTATAATGATATTATTTTAATAGGATTTATGCGAAAAATAATGGTTTATATTGGAGAATTGGTCATTTTAAGAATAAAAGCTAACAACCCTAAATTTTCTGGATAAATAGATAAAATTTCTATAGCAATAGTATGGGAGAGGTGCCGGAGCGGTCGAACGGGCATGTCTGGAGAACATGTGAGCCG
>JAKQSG010000144.1 GCA_029563245.1 Candidatus Omnitrophota bacterium | reverse complement strand
AAGGCTTATGTAACATCTCTGCGGAAGTTTAAGTTCTTGCCCGGGGCAAAGAAGGCGATTGCGCAGTTAAGTAAGGCAGGATTTAAAATATTTGTTGCCTCTAACCAGGCAGGGGTTGGCAGGGGTGTGTATAGCCAAAGGACCCTGGATCAGATAACTGCTTATATGAATGAGGAGGTTGAGAAGGCAGGAGGGCATTTTGATAAGGTGTATTATTGCACGCATCGTAAAGATGCCGGTTGCAGCTGCCGTAAGCCAAGGCCGGGGATGCTTAAGAGGGCTGCGCGTGAATTTAAATTCAGCCTTAAGGATGCCTGTTTTGTAGGAGATACTATCCGCGATATTCACACTGCCAAGAATGCCGGGTGTAAATCGATTTTGGTATTATCGGGTAAAGAGAAGTTGAAGTACAAGAAGAACTGGGAGATACAGCCGGATCGGGTTTGTAAAGACTTAATGGAAGTTGCAAAAATAGGGACAGCGACCATTTATTAATAAATGGTCGCTGTCCCTAATAAAAATATGAGAGTATTGATTGTTTATGCGTCGGCTGGCGTGGGGCATAGGCGCGCAGCCGAGGCAGTATATGAGTATTTAAAGGCAAACCGGCCGGACCTTTCCCTGAAGATAGTGGATGTGCTGGATAGGACTAATGCCTTATTCCGTTTTGATTATACGGTCGGCTACTCTTTTCTTGTAAAATATGCAGTCTCCCTTTGGCGTTTTGCCTTTTGGCTGACAGAGTTTAAGGTTTTTCGTTTTATCAGTTCTCCCATAGCTACATTTGTAAATAATATTAATTCATTGAATTTTATCCGCTACCTTATCCGTAAGAATCCGGATTATATTATTTCAACGCATTTTCTGCCGGCAGATATTGCGGCGCTCTTAAAGCGGAATAAAAAAATTAAATCCAAGCTGATTACGATTATAACTGACTTTGGCGTGCATCCATATTGGGTGGCAGAGGGTACTGATTTATATATTGCTGCTTCGGAATTTACGCGGGAACGGCTTTTAAAAGAAGGGGTTGCTTCTGATAGGATAAAGGTATTCGGGCTTCCTTTCCACCAGAAATTCCTCAAAGAGTTTGACCGTAAGGCTTTGGCGGAGAAAATCGGAATAAACCCCGGGAAATTTACGGTTATGCTGATGACCGGTAGTTTTGGAAGCGGGCCGCTTAAGAAAATTGCCCGGATGCTTTCTTTTAAGGCGCAGGTTTTGGTGGTTTGCGCAAATAATAATAAATTGAGAAAACGCCTATTGAAGCTGAACATGCCGAATGTTAAGGTTTTCGGGTTTATAGATAATACCGAGGAGCTTATGGCTGTTTCGGATTGCATTGTGACAAAGGCCGGGGGGTCAACGATTGCCGAGGTTATCAATATGGACCTTGTGCCTATATTTATTTCGGTGATACCGGGGCAGGAGTCGGATAATGTAGAAGCGTTAAATAGGATGGGAGTAGGTTTCTTGCCGAAGAATCTCTCTGAATTAAAAGAAATAGTGCTTATGCTTAAAAATAATCCCGCAAAGCTTGAAGAGATGATGGATAAGCTAGAGGAGATAAAGAAGCCTCTGGCCTGCCAGGAGATTTCCGGTGTTATACGCTAAGGTTGTATTAGGCCTGCCTATTGATGTAGCTTTTGATTATTCCCTGCCGCAGGGCTTTGGAAATAGAGTTTGCGTAGGCGCAAGGGTTTGGGTAAATTTCCGCAATAGAAAGTCAGTCGGATATGTAGTTGGGCTCACCAAAAGTTCAGCAATAAGAAATATCAAAGATATATTAGGGTTGGTTGATGAGAGGCCTTTATTAAGTAAGGAGATGCTTTTGCTTGCTAGGAAGTTGGCTGATTATTACTGTTGTTCTTATGGTGAGGCGATTGAGTCAATACTTCCGCCGGAGCTGCGTAAAGGCAAAAACCTTGAGGGCGCTCCCCAAAGGGATACTCTACTTTCGGAACCTGTCACCTTGGGAAGCGTACCCCAAGTGTTGCCTCAGGTGCTGCATGATTTGGAGCCAAAAAGACGATGGGAGATTTACGTTGAAGAGGCCAAGAGGGCTCAGGATGCAGGAAGGTCGGCAATAATTTTATTCAGTGATATACAATTGGTTTTGAGGGCTAAAGAGATTTTTGAGAAAGCCAAGGTTAATGATGTCCATGCGTTATACCGTAAGGAAAAAGAAGAGTTTATGGTTTGGCAGGAGGTGCGTTCTAAAGAGAGCTCTATAGTCTTAGGTACCCGCTCTGCTGTCTTTGCTCCGGTAAATAATTTGGGGTTGATTATATTAGATCACGAAGAAGATTCAGTTTATAAGCAGGAGCAGGTTCCGCATTATCATGCCCGTGAGGCTGCATTAATGCGCGCTGAAATCGAAGGGGCAAAAGTTATTCTTGAAAGTTTTAGCCCAACTGTAGGTACTTTTTATCCTGTGAAGGATGAAAAAACTGAATATCGGCTGATAAAGAGACAAAAGGCTTATCCTCAGGTAAAAATAATCGATACCAAGCGTATGCCTTATGCCGAAAGAAAGAGCAAGGAAATATTCTCTAGATTATTGACTGATGCTATTTTCTCGGTTTTAAATTCCAAGGGAAAGGTCTTAGTCTTTATAAATCGCAGGGGTTTTGCTACTTATGCTGCCTGCCATAATTGCGGCAAGGCCCTAAAATGCCCGGCTTGTAATATCAGTTTGGTTTATCATTTTGACCAGGATATTCTACGCTGCCATCATTGTGCTTTTAAGATGGAACCTCCGAAAATCTGCCCCAATTGCAACAGGGGTTATATAAAATATTCCGGTATTGGCACGGATAAGATAGAGAGTGAGCTTGCCAGAATTTTTCCCCAGTCGCGAATAGGGGAGGATATTGTCGTCTCAACGAGCTTTATTTTAAAGGACGAGGAGCGTAATTTTGATTTAATTTGCGTATTAAATATTGATAATGCCTTAAACCGCGTTGATTATATGGCCGCAGAAAAGGTTTTTTATCTTCTCAGCGGATTGATTACATTAACCGACAAAAAAATTATTATCTCTACAAGTTTTCCGCAGCATCATTGCTTTGAGGCATTAGTAAAGGGGGATCCAAGAATTTTCTATAATGAGGAATTAAGATTCAGGAAGCAGCTTAAATATCCTCCTTTTAGGCATATGGCCTTAGTTAAGGCCCGTGGCAGGGATGAGCAGAAGGTCAAGAAAGCCGCAGAGGCTTTATTTGAGAAATTAAAGGCAGGTAGTAAAGGGGTTGAGGCTTTGTCGATAAATCCCGGGGATCCTCCTAAACTTCGCGGGAATTTCTACTGGCAGATATTATTGAGCGGTTTGAGCCCTCAGAAATTAAGTAAATTCTTGAAAATACATTTAAAAGATTGCAGGTATTCGGGTATAATAGTTACGGTAGATATCGATCCCTTATAGGGACACCCAACTTGCTAAAGCTGCGGGTGTCCCCAGAAAGATAACGGAGGGGACACCCTGCCGATTGGCAGATTGGGTGTCCCTGAAATATGAAGATAATATTTTTTGGAAGTGCACATTTTGCAGTCCCTGCGCTGGAATCGCTTATTAAAGAAAAGCATAAGATTCTTTGTGTGGTGACTCAACCGGACAAAAAGAAGGGAAGGCATTTGTATTTAGGGGTGACTGATGTTAAGTCCCTTGCTCTTGAGGCAGGTTTGAGAGTTTTCCAACCTGAGAATATAAATACGCCAAAGTCAGTAGAATTCCTAAAGAGCCTGAATGCGGATTTATTCGTTATAGTAGCTTATGGCCAGCTGCTTTCGCAGGAAGTTTTGGATATCCCTAAAGTTTTCCCTTTAAATATCCACGCCTCACTTTTGCCAAAATACCGCGGCGCAGCCCCTATAAACTGGGCGATAATAAAAGGTGAGAAGATAACGGGTGTTACGATTATGCAAGTTACCAGGAAGATGGACTCCGGAGCGATTATTATGCAGAAAGAGTTATCGGTCAATGAAGAGGACGATGCAATTTCGCTTGAATCCAAATTGCGGGATATCGGAGCCGGGTTATTGTTAAAGGCGATCCCTGCCATAAAGAACAAAGATTATAAGCTTATATCCCAGGATGAGAAAAAAGTTGTTTATGCACCAAAGTTAAAGAAAGTTGACGGTTTGATTGATTGGAATAAACAT
>JAKQSG010000136.1 GCA_029563245.1 Candidatus Omnitrophota bacterium | reverse complement strand
TGTATTGGTGGGTTCTAGTGATGCCGCAAAATCAGAGGCGGCGATAAAGATGATTAAGGCGATAACCGATGATGTTGAGGTGGGTCGCGTTTACACGGGTAAGGTAAAACGTATAATGCCTTTTGGGGTTTTTTGTGAGATTGCCCCCCGCAAAGAAGGATTGGTGCATGTCTCCGAGCTTTCAGACAAGTTCGTGAAATCTGCGGAAGAGGTTGTAAAGATTGGCGATGAAATTAAAGTAAAGGTTATAGGCATAGACGAATTAGGCAGAATAAATTTGAGTAAGAAACAAGCTTAATAGAGTCTGTTTAAGATAAGAAGTGAGAGAGAAAAGGCTTAATGAGGTAAAGGGCGTAATCTTAGTTGCGGTTGGCATTATGGTTCTGGCCAGCCTGATAAGGTTTGAGCGTCTGGATTTGCCTTTTTATACGTCCCATCCCAATATTCCCCCAAAAAACTTACTAGGTGTATTTGGCGCTTATTTAGGCGAGTTAATCGTTTTTTTATTCGGCAGGCCGACCAGTTTTGTCCTACCCGTATTAATTCTCCTTTTAGGAGTTAAGTTTTTCAGGCAAGAGAAGCCTTATTTAAGCATCCCCAGGCTATCGGGTATGTTTGTTTTGCTTGTATCAATAAGCTCGTTTATCGGGATGTTTAACCTGGCTAATGAAAGCGCAAGGTTTTATTTTTCCGGCCTCTTCGGCGCTTTATCCGCTAAATTCATTACTGCTTATTTTAGCCGCTTAGGCGGTTTTATTATATTTATTACCTTTGCAATACTCTCTCTGGCCTTAGTCAGCGAGACCCTTATCTCTTCCTTATTCTCTAGATATACGGATAAGATTAAGCTTTTCTGGAGCGCGTTATTTAAGCGCCGGATAAGCTTAAGGCCAAAGCCTAAGATCGCAGAGAAGAAAGATCCTGTTCAGGTTAATCCCAGACCAAAGATAGAGAAAGGGCCGGTTCCACTCTTTAGGCCTAAAATTCAAATTAAGGCTAAGCCTTCTGTTGAGCAGGTAAAGGTAAGGCCGCAAGAATTAAAGATCGGAGATTATCATTTGCCTTCTTTGGATTTATTGGATGCCCCACCGCCTCCTGAGGCAAGGCAGATTAAGGAGGATCTAGAGGGTAATGCCAGGATATTAGAAGATACTTTAGGAGATTTTGGTATTTCGGCCAGGGTTACGGATATTGAACGCGGCCCCATCATTACCCGATATGAGCTTGAGCCTGCCCCCGGAGTAAAATTAAGCCGTATCGTAACCTTAAGCGATGATATTGCTTTAAATATGAAGGCTCAATCCGTAAGGATACTGGCGCCTATTCCTGGTAAAGACAGGGTAGGGATAGAGGTCCCTAATACTCAGGGTAGTTTTGTCTATTTAAAAGAAGTATTCTCTTCTTCGGAATTTCAGAAAAGTCCTGCCTGCTTAACTCTTGCGTTGGGTAAAGATATTACCGGTAAGTCCGTAGTTACGGATCTTGATGATATGCCGCATCTCTTAATTGCCGGTACTACTGGTTCGGGTAAGACGGTTTGTGTGAATTCCCTGATCCTATCTTTGATTTTTAGGAATTCTCCCGCGGATTTGAAATTTGTTATGATTGACCCTAAAATGGTGGAGCTCATGCCTTTTAACGGCTTGCCCCATCTTTTATGCCCTGTAGTCACGGATTCCAAGAAAGCCTATACTGCTCTTAATTGGGCAGTAGGCGAGATGGAGGAGCGTTACCGGCTTTTATCCAAAGTAGGAGCCAGGAATATAAAGGCCTATAACGAAAAGCAGGAGAAGATGCCTTTTATTGTAGTTATTGTTGATGAGTTTGCGGATTTGATGAGCGTTTCCCGCGATCAGACCGAGGCAGCGGTACAGCGTTTGGCCCAATTATCCCGGGCTGTCGGTATCCACCTTGTCTTGGCTACGCAAAGGCCTTCAGTTAATGTTATAACCGGAGTTATAAAGGCTAATCTTCCTGCGCGTATCTCTTTTAAGGTTGCTTCTAAGGTAGATTCACGCACGGTATTAGATATGAATGGCGCAGATAAATTGTTGGGGAAGGGTGATATGCTTTTCCTTCGTCCAGGGGAAGCAAAGCCTATACGTATACAGGGTGCTTTAGTCGGTGATAAGGAGATCGAAAGAGTCGTAGGATTTATAAAATCTCAGGCGCAGCCGGTATACAATGAACAGATACTGAAAGAAAAAGAAAGGTCCGGCCTTAATAGCTCAGAGAAGGATGAGTTTTATGATGAGGCGGTAAAGGTTATAATAGAGAGCAACCAGGCATCGGTATCGATTTTGCAGAGAAGAATGCGTTTAGGATATAACCGGGCTGCTAGGATTATTGATATGATGGAGCAGGATGGTTTAGTCGGACCTTTTGAAGGGAGCAAGCCGCGCAGGATTCTGGTTGATCGGGAAGCCTGGTTAAAGGAAAGCCTGAATAGCGTTAAGGAAAACGAATAATGAATACCGAACAATTATCAGTAGGTGAGAGGTTAAAGAAGGCGCGTCAGGAAAAAGGATTTACTTTGGAGGATATTCAGAAGAAGACCCGGGTGCATATTAATATCCTTAAGGCGATAGAAGGAGAAACTCTTACTAATCTAAGTCCGGTTTATCTGAAGGGTTTTATTAAAATCTACTGTAAGGCCTTGGGGCTTGAATCTAAGGATTATGTTTGTGATTATAAAGAGGATGTTTCCAGGTTTATGCCTAGGCAAAAAAAGGATACAAATTCATTTCTTAAGAGTGCGGGCGTTAAATTGAGTTCCTTGAAGACAAACCGGCAGTTAAGGGGTTTGATTATAAAGGCACTGATTGTTTTGTTTTCTTTGCTGCTTTTTATAAAAGTGGGTGGGTGTTTTATCTCTAGGGTTAAACAGGCTTCTTCGCCAGCACCTAAGCCTGCCGCAGAGGCGCTGGTATCGCCTACTGCGAAGCCGGCAACCCTGCCCCTTCCTAAGGAGGCAAAGGGAGGGATAAGTTTGGTCGTTAGCGCGAAAGAAAAGTGCCTTGTTTTTGTAAAAGTAGACGGTAAAGTAGTTTTCCATCGAGTCTTAGAAAAAGGCAGATCCGGTACCTGGAAGGCAAAAGAGAGAATTGATCTCACTTTAGGGAATGCCTCTGCGGTAGAAATAATTGTAAACGGTCAACGTTTTACCAATCTAGGGGTTAAGAGGGGCCAGCCCTTGAATAATATAGTAATTACCGAGAAAGATGGTCTTAAGATACCGCGGTGAAGCCTAGGATAGGGATATTAAGTTTAGGGTGTCCTAGGAATCTGGTAGACTCAGAAATTATTTTAAGCCGGCTCTCAGGAAAAGGCTATAAAATAGTAGATATAGATAAAGCGCAGGTAGCAGTCGTTAATACCTGCGCTTTTATAAAAGAGGCAAAGCAGGAATCGATAGATACTATTTTAGAGCTTGCAGATTTAAAGAAACAAGGCAAGATTCAGAAGTTGATTGTATACGGGTGTTTATCGCAGCGCTATAAGGATGCCCTCGTCCGGGAACTGCCGGAAGTCGATGCTTTCTTGGGAAGGGTTTCTCCCGAATCTAAGATTACCGGCTATTCCCTGACCCCAAGCCACTATGCTTATCTGAAAGTTTGCGAGGGGTGTATTAATCAGTGCAGTTTTTGCATTATTCCTAAGATTAAGGGAAAGTTAGTAAGCCTTTCGGTTGCTTCAATATTACAAAAGGTTGAAGAGTTCAATAAACAGGGGCTTTCAGAGTTAAATATTATCGGGCAGGATATTACGGGTTTTGGGTTGGATAGAGGGATGCATTCGGGGCTGCCTAATCTTCTTAAAAAGGTTGTCCGGAAAGCAAGACGCATAGGATGGATCAGGCTTTTATACCTTAATCCTGAGAGGTTAAGCGATGAACTATTAAAAATAATACGCGATGAAGAAAAAATCTGTAAGTATATTGACCTGCCAGTCCAGCATATTAGTAAGCGCATCTTAAGGCTTATGCATCGGGGCGCTTCGCAGGATAAAATATTTAAGATTATTGACAGGGCTCGTAAAATAATTCCTGGAGTTGGGCTGAGAACCAGTATCATTGTTGGTTTCCCCGGAGAGACGGAAAAAGATTTTAAGGAATTGCTTAAGTTTATAAAGGATACAAAGTTTGAAAGGTTGGGAGCTTTTAGGTATTCCCGGGAAGAGGGGACTAAGGCTTACCATTTACCACGGCAGGTTCCTGAAAGTGTGAAATCGGAAAGGTTTAATCAGGTTATGTCTTCTCAGCAGGCGGTCTCGCAGGAAGCCAACCAAAGGTTTATTGGTAAGAAGCTAAGGGTTTTAATTGATGAGCCTTCAGGGGGCTGCTATATCGGGCGCAGCCAATTTGATGCCCCTGAGGTAGACGGTGTGGTTTATGTTCATTCCAAGAGTAAACATAAGAGCGGTGATTTTGTAAATCTGAGAGTGACGGATACTTTGGAGTATGATCTAGTCGGGGAGGTGGATAATGAATTTAGCTAATAAGTTAACAATGCTTAGAGTTTTGCTTACCTTTGTATTCCTATTTGTTTTCTCAATCCAAGGGCTGCTGCCTAAGATAATTGCCTTGGTTGTGTTTATAGTTGCGGCGTTATCCGATTTATTTGACGGAATAATTGCCAAAAAGAATAATATGGTAACTGATTTTGGCCGGCTGATGGATCCTATCGCTGATAAGATCCTGGTTCTAGCTGCATTCGCCGCGTTCTTGGGAATGCAATTAATTGAGGCATGGATGTTTGTAATTATTGTTTCCAGGGAGATTTTAATTACTTCATTAAGGCTCTTTGCCCTTAATAAGGGTAAAATATTATCTGCTGTGCGGGCCGGAAAGCATAAGACCTTTTCGCAAATGGCGGTTATATTCTACATTCTGGGTTTTATCGTGGTTAAGGAATCGGTTAAAACCTATTCTGTTTGGAACCCTGTTTGGGAAGATTTCTTTCGTAACAGTATAAATATCCTTATGCTTTTTACCGTAGGGCTTACTCTTTATTCCGGAATATCCTATTTATGGGAGAACCGTAAGATTATAACTAAACTATGATGATTAAATCCTTAGTGAAGGCATTAAGTACATTCTTTTATGTCGGGTATCTTCCTCTGATCCCTGGCACATTCGCTAGTCTTGCAGGTATCCTGGTGTATATTTTAATTCAAGGATATGCCTTAAACTATATTATAATTACCCTACTAATTATTGCTGTCGGTTTTCTCGTTTCGGGTCCCGCAGAAAAAGCAATGCAAGGAAAGGATCCGCCCTATATTGTAATCGATGAAGTCGCCGGTATGCTCTTAAGTCTTTTGTTCCTGCCTTATGATATAAGAATAATAACGCTTGCCTTTATCCTTTTTCGCTTACTTGATACCCTCAAGCCTTATCCGGCCGGGTCTTTAGAGAAGCTTAAGGCAGGGGCAGGTATTATGGCAGATGATTTAGTAGCAGGGATTTATACTAATATTATACTTCAGGTATCCTTAAGGGTTATTTCTTTTAAGGCTTCATAGAAGGCTCCGCTGGGACTAAGCCTGCTCTTGAATATTGTAATCTCCTCGGCAGTAAAACTAAGGTTTTCCTTGTAAAGATTATCTCTTAAATTATCCAGCCTTTCCATAAGTTCCCTGCTGTTCCTTGATGATTTTGTTCTGCCAAGCGTAATATGACAGGAGAAGGGTCTTTTTTCTCGAGGTATTCCTAATGACTCAATCTTCTTTTCTAAGGCGTAAACTATATTCTCAACCTTGTTTTTTCCTTCCTTTACCCCTATCCAGATTACCTTAGGATGGATTGCATCGGGGAATGCTCCCGCGTCGGATAATCCAATTTTAAATTTTTCATGATTCTGCATAGTCTCTTCAATTGCACCGATGATTTTATTCAGCGTAATTTCATTTATCTCTCCTAAGAACTTTAGGGTAAGGTGCATATTTTCAGACGGAACCCATTTAATCTCAGCCCCGCATGTTTTCAGATCTATTTGTATCCGAGAGAGGTCATTTTTGATATTCTGCGTTAGGGGAATCGCAATAAAGACGCGCATGGTTTGTTATAAAGCTGATTTTAGCAACTTTAGCGACTTAAGGGCAGCCTGCTTTCTTACTGAAGAGCGGTTTCCTGTAAATAGGAATTTCTGACAAAGGTTATGCTTACCGTCGGTTACTGCGATAAAGACTGTGCCTACGGGTTTATTAATTCTTTCCCCGGTTGGCGTTGGTCCGGCAATTCCGGTTACGCCTAAACCTAAATCAGCCTTGCCTAATCTCCTTACGTTTTTTGCCATAAGGAGGGCAACTTCTTCTGAAACGGCCCCTTTTTTGGAGAGGATAGGGATGGGGATTTTAAGAATTTCCTTTTTTATTTGATTGCTGTATGCGGTTATTCCAAGCAACAGGTATTTTGAACTTCCTGGATTATCGGTGAGAATCTTGGAGATAAGCCCTGCAGTGCAGGA